>CAYVTQ010000024.1:4774-22044 GCA_964454865.1 uncultured Methanosarcinales archaeon | reverse complement strand
AAAGCGGACATATGTCTTGCTACCCTTTTAGGACAGATGTCTTGATACTATACAGGTAGTTATCAAGTTACAGGATGGACTGGTGTGCCGGAAGAAAAAGAAATGTTCCAGCAGCCTAGGTCATTAATTGAAATAATTGAAGGGATGGGTCTTAAAGAAGCTTTACCTGATAAAACAGCTGTTGTGGAAGCTATAGCATTACTTCCAATTGCTCCAAATAGGGAATTTGCAACAGAATTTAATCCTCATATAAGGTTTGATACATTAGATCATAGTTTTTATCAAGTTATGGTTGTTAATCAAGATAAATTAAGTGCATATGCACGATTAACTCAAGGGAATAGAAGAGATATTCAAGATATAGATGAAAGCCAAAAGATGTATAATTGGAAAGCAGATTTCGTTCCTGATTTATCTGATATTGAACAATTGATGTTACCTGACTCCAGAGGGCATATGATATTGATAGCAACTCCCGTAGAAAAGCCAAAACCTTTATTTGACTTAGGTAAATCAGGATATGGCGGAGGAAGATATGATTTAGGAGATGAATTGATGAAAGGAGGGCCAATGAGGGGTTCTACAATGAGTTTCTCTCCAGGTTATTTAACTCAAGGGCACTCAGTAGGGGATATAAGCATTGGAAGAGGAAGCGAAACCGGACAAGGAGGGCTGTACGAAGGGGAGTTGTTACATTCCAGAAATGGCAATCCTACAATTTTTCATTTGCGCTTTTTAGGAATTAAACCGGAGCAGGCAAGACTTTTAAGAAGTGCTGATTTAGAGGCATTGGCAAATTCTATCTCTAATTATAATAGAAACTGAAATAGATATTTATTAATAAGATTTTCCCATTCTTTCTATCAAACCTGTAGTCGAATACCCCCTAACCATCGGCACCAAAACAACCTTCCCGCCGTTCTTCTCAACTGCATCTTTCTCGACAATCTGGGAGATATTATAATCTCCTCCTTTTACATGAACATTCGGCTTTAATATTGATAATATTTTTATCGGGTTGTCCTCGCTGAAGATTGTTACGAAATCAACGCATTCCAATGCTGCAAGGACTTCTGCCCTGTCATTCTCATTATTTATCGGCCTTGAATTGCCTTTCAGCTTTTTGGTTGAAGCATCGCTGTTGACTGCGACAACAAGAACGTCTCCTAGCTTCCTTGCTTCCTGCAGGTACCTTATGTGGCCTATATGCAGAATGTCGAAAATGCCGTTGGTTGTCACTATAATGTTGCCGTGATTTTTTGCATCCTTGATTATCACTTCCAATTCCGCCACTGATTTGATTTTTTCCCTAGACATTTTTCCTGATGATGCTTGCCGCTTCGAATAAGCCCTCTGCGATAAAATCAGGCCTGATGTTATGCTTATCCAGTTCGCCACTGTGCTTTTCACCGTGGCCCGTCAATAAATAGATTGTTCTGCAGCCTGCTTTTATGCCCATCTCCACGTCCCAAGGATGGTCGCCAATGACCCATGAATGTTCTAAATCTATGTCGTATTCTTTTTTTGCATCAGCCACAAACTTATGGCTTGGCTTCCTGCAATCACAGTTATCACCGGGCGCATGCGGGCAGATGTAGGTTTTCTTTATTGAAATGCCTTCCTGCTTTAATTCATTAAGCAGGTGATTATTGAATTTATGCGCATCCTCCATTGTATAATATCCCCTTCCGATGCCGGACTGGTTTGTGATTATAAAAAGAAAAAAATCATCCTTCAGCAGCTTAAGGGCTTCAACTGCCTTTGGAAGAAATTGAAAATCTTCTATCTTATATATATATCCTTTGTCATAATTCAATGTGCCGTCCCTGTCCAGAAAAACAGCCTTATTCATTTTCAAGCTCTTTCCTTATTTCATCAAGAGAAACAGT
Organism: uncultured Methanosarcinales archaeon; assembly: GCA_964454865.1. Lineage (GTDB taxonomy): Archaea > Nanobdellota > Nanobdellia > Woesearchaeales > GW2011-AR4 > JACOZO01. Next base: position 20,155 of record CAYVTQ010000024.1, on the reverse strand, counting down.
TGAAGTGCCAACTTTTCCGACTTTTATCCCTGCCGCAATGTTTGAGATGACTGCAGCCTCCTTCAATGTCGCGCCCGCGGACAATGCCAGCGCAGCTGCAGCGACAACAGTATCGCCGGCGCCGACAACATCATAGACTTCCCTGGCTTTTGTCGGGATTTCTGTTATATCCCCGCTTTTTTCAAACAGCGCCATTCCCTTCTCGCCTTTTGTAAGAAGAATATTTGAGCTTAGGCTTTTGACAAGATTGTTTCCTACTTCCTGCAGGTCGTTTTCATCTTCTGCCGACAATCCAGCCATCATCACGGCTTCATTATGGTTTGGAGTGATAAGAGTAACGTTTTTGTAAAGCTCCCTGTGCTTTGGCTTTGGGTCAACAACGAATATTTTTTTATTTGCATTTGCCAGGGCTATAATCTTGGAAATAAACCGGGGATTTACAACGCCTTTTGCATAGTCTGAAACAACCACGGCATCAACATCGCTTATCCTTGATTCCATGAATTTCAGGATACTTTCAGAGATGGAAGCATGGAAATTTGAATCTTTCTCATAATCAATCCTGAGCAGCTGCTGGCTTTTTCCCAGAACCCTGACTTTCAATGTAGTAGGCCTGTTTGCATCCGTGAAGATTCCATTTGTATTGATATTTCGCCTGTTAAGCTCGCCAAGAAGGATATTTTTTTCCGCGGGATTTTCGTCTCCTACAATACCTACCATGAAGACTTCAGAGCCCAATGCAGCTATGTTATTGGCCACGTTTGCAGCTCCGCCCGGAGCAAATGTCTCTTTCAGCACTTTGACTACCTGGACAGGAGCCTCTGGAGAAATCCTTGAAACGTCGCCCCAAATGTACTTGTCCAGCATTATATCGCCCAGCACGATTATTTTTTTGCCTTTGAAATTCTCCAGTATACTCATCAGCCTTTGATTCATTTTTTCTCCAAAAATTCAGTTATTTTTTTGTGAAGCGACGGAACTGTGAATTGGTGTTTTTCAATTATTATAAATCCTTTGCCGCCTAGGGAAGTGGGCCTTGCCACGACATTATGCCTCGGCCTGTAGTGGTCAATCATGTCTATGTTGGCTGTGGTGATGTTTCTTACATTAAATCCAAGATTCCTTGCCACTGTCAAAGCCTTCAGGAAGACTTCAGGAAGCACGACAGCGCAGCCTATGTTCAGCAGGACGCCTCCTTCAAGCCCTGAAACTGAATCGGCAAATGTCTTGAAATCATCATAGCTTGTCTTGCCTATTGAGGCGCCGTCGCAGGCTGGGTGCTGGTGTATTATATCAGTGCCGATGGCGACATGGACTGTCAATGGAATGCTAAGCTTGTAAGCCCAGTACAAAATGCTGTATTCCTTATTCGGCAAATTGAAGTCCGCTATTTTTTTGCCTATTGAATAGCCCATGCCATGATCATTTTTGGCGCCTTCCTTGATTGCGTCGTTAAGCATTTTTCCGGTTTCCTCTATCATGCCGAAAGTGCCATCCTCTATTGTCTGCTCGACATATTCAGAGGTTTCTCCTATCAATGCAATTTCAAAGTCGTGTATTGGGCCGGCGCCGTTCATTGCAATATGGCGGATTACCCCTTTTTTCATCAGGTCAATTATAAGTAGGCTCATGCCGGTCTTTATCACATGGGCGCCCATCATAAGGATAATAGGCTTGTTTTCGTCAACTGCCTTGGCTATTCTGCCGATTAATTCATTGAAATTATTTGAGTCTAACGGCAGAATATTGTTGTTTTCGGGCATTATTATATCGCCTAGCTTGAGCTTGTTTTTTCTCTGCCTTATGGGGATTGTCCTTATTTTTGTGAAGTCCAGCATTTTATTAATCCTTATTTTTTGTTTTTTAATTATCAACCAATTCTCAATAAAAAATATCTTTATTCTTAATTCCTTGATTCCCTTTAATTGCGCTTCTTTTCCTTTATAGCGAATTACCCGTCCGGCAATGGACGAAATTTATACTGCTGTGGTCGCTTTAATGGGGATTTCTAAGATGATTCAGTTTCAGCTATCTCGCAGATTATATGCAAAATAAGCAAGTGAATTTCCTGTATCCTGGGGGTGTTATTTGAAGGAACTATGATTTCCAAATCTGCCATGCCTTTCATCCTGCCGCCGTCTTTTCCTGAGAGGGAGATTGTTTTTACAAATAGTTTTTTTGCTGTGCTTATTGAATTTATAAGATTCTCTGAATTGCCGCTTGTCGTCAGCGTGATGAGCAAGTCTCCCTGCTTTGCCAATCCCTCAAGCTGCCTTGAAAAAACATAGCTGTAGCCGTAATCGTTTGCTATTGCCGTCAGGGCTGCTGTGTCGGCTGCAAGAGAAACTGAAGGCAGCGCTTTCCTTTCTTTCTTGAATCGGCCGAGAAATTCCCCTGAGATGTGGGTTGCCATTGTTGCAGAGCCGCCGTTGCCTGCAATAAAGATTGTGTTATTGTTTTTTAAAGCGCTTGTGACAAGATTAGAGGCTTCTTCAATCTTATCAGACAATAGGCTAATTACAGCGTTATTCACTTCAATGTTTTCCTTCAAAAACTGGATTATTTTTTCTTTTGACATTATATTGATGGATTATTTCCAGTGCTACATATGCTTCAAAGCCTTCTGCATTAAAGGCATGACTGCCTCAACCTCGTCCTTGAACATCCTTCCCAATTTATCGAATTTCCACTCGCCGTCCATGTTTCTTGTCTCCCTTGAAAACTGGAGCTTTTTCTCGCCGTCATTGTAGGAGTACACTCCGACAGTTATCCTTGTTGTCTCAAACTCAATTGTTTCTGCAAACAGGCTTTTATCTAAGTTCTTGTCATATGCCATTAGTTACCACCAATAAGAGAGAAGGGAATGGTTTTTTTAAAGGTTTGGGAAAACTTTTCCATTACTATTTGCTCAGAAGATACTTTGGCACTGGCATATTATGTTCTTTAAGAAATCTCCTGCCATCTTCTATGGTTTTATAAAAGGACGCTCGGTGATAACCTAAGGCTTTAGCAGTTGTAGAACATACTCCTCCATTAACTTCCAATGCCCTATGTATCAACATAATTCTTAGATACATCAAATAGGTTTTAAGATCCATACCCAATGTTTCCATATCATCCAGCATTTGCTGAGAAGTCATCATACCATAAGCTAAACTATCTTCAATAAGACGTTTCTGCCTCGATTGTGTTCTAACCCTTTCTGGAAGGTAACTATGTTTTATTATGTGCCCTCCATCAACCATTACTGCGGCGCGACTGACATAATTCAATAATTCCCTTGCATTGCCTGGAAAATCATAATTTAGCAAAGCTTTAATGAAATCAGTTTCTATTTCCAGTACTTTATCATCCACAGTAACGATAGGATGGCTGCCTGAGACTGATGCTTTTCTGCCTAGATCCTTCAGGCTTTTCACAAGAAAATGATATATAAGTGGAGTAATATCATCCTTTCTTTGCCTTAAAGGAGGTATTTCTATCTCAAAAGTTTGCAGTCGATAATACAAATCCGCTCGAAATGTTTTTTTTTCAATAGCTTCTACAAGGTTTTGATTTGTTGCAGCAATGATTCTTGCGTTTGTTGTTTGAGATTTATTATCACCAAGCCTCTCATACTCTTTTTCCTCTATAACCCTAAGTAATTTGACCTGTATATGGAGGGGCACATCTCCTATCTCATCAAGAAAAATAGTGCCATTATTAGCCGCCTCAAATCTTCCGGGCTTATTGTGTGCAGCGTCAGTAAATGCACCTTTTACATAGCCAAATAATTCTGATTCCAGTAATGTTTCCGGCAGGGCTGCACAATTAACAGGCACAAAATGACCATCTCTTCTATCGCTATGGCAATGTATATACTTTGCAACAATAGTTTTTCCAGTGCCAGTTTCCCCAGTAATCAGTACTGTAGCATCAGTAGGAGCAATCCGTTCAATCAGTGGAATCACATTTCCACCTAAATCTCCTACAATTGTTTCTATGCCAGAATTTGTACTCATTTGTTTAGCAAATGTGTATTGATTTATAATTTTTTACTTGAAAAATTTATAACACCTAAAACATCCCCAACCCCAATATTCTTCATGCACTTCTGGTAATCCTTGCTGTTTTTAGGATATAAGCAGTCAGGCACTTCTCCTTTATGAACATTAATGCAGGGGCTGAATTCGCATATTTCGCCTTTGTAAATTGAAACATTGCCTTTGCCGTAAGGCGCGAACCTGACTGGAATATTAGGGCCAAACAACCCTATTGTCTTTACGCCCTGCGCCGCTGCTATATGCATTGCGCCTGCGTCGTTGCCTATGAACAAATTTAATTTTCCCATCAGGCAGAACAGCTGCTTAAGGCTCAGTTTTCCAACAGAATCTATTATTTTTGAGCTTCTGTCATTTATTTTTTCTTTTATTTCATTCGATAAAATTTTTTCATTTTCAGAGCCTATCAATATCACTTTTGCATTTGGTTTTTTTACTAGTTCTTCAGTTAATTTAATATAATTTTCAATTGGCCACATCCTTGACTTGGCGGATTCCGCTGCACCCGGGGCAATGCCTATCAGGAAATCATTTTTTTTAATGTGGTTTTTAACAATAAAATCTGCTACAAAATTTTCATCTTCCGCACCGAAATTTAATTTTGGCAGTTTGCTGGGATCATAGCTAATCCCCAATGCCCTTGCCAAATCTATGAATGCCTGAACGCAGTGCTGCCTGTCATTGTATGCTGCTTTTTTGGCATATAATTTTGCCCTTGCGCCGTGGGAGAATCCTATGCTGTATTTTCCGGCGAAAAAAGACATTATAGAAGAGACATTAAGGTATTCCTCCATATCAACAACCAAATCGTATTTTTTATGGTTTTTTAAAATGAAGATTATTATTGAAAGTGGGTTAAGATTCAATGTTACAATTTTGAAGCCTTTATTGTAATAAACATCATGATTTCTTTTTGTTGCAAGCAGAGCTATTTCCGCATCTGGATATTTTTTGCTCAATGCGTCCAATGCGGGCAGTGTCAGGATTGTCTCTCCGATGCCCCAGAGCTGTATTACAAGGATTTTTTTTGGCGCTTCTAAAGGTGGAGCCTTGCCTGATTTTAATAATGCCAGTATTTTACAGATTATACTGCCAAGATGCTTGTCTGCAAACTTTATTGCTCCTATAACCATGGGCCGGAAGAATGGAAATTGTTATTTAAATGTATGTCGGGCTATTGTAACACTTTAACTTTCTGAAGTTATTCTTATTCATTATGTCGCTTTGCGACAAAAGAAACACTCGGCGAAATTTGACTGCCACTAAATTTCGCCTCGAATTTATGCAATATCCAATAAATGGGATGGGATGGGCGATGTGGCAGGACAGCGACGCCTCGCACTAGCATTGCCGGGGGCGGATTGAAGATTGATAATAAAAAGATTCAGAATAGTGAATTGATATGGGCTACGGCATTGATTGGATTATCTTCTCCCTTCCCCTAAACCCCGATGCAATCCTCACTTTCCCCTCCAATTCCCTTGAAAGAAATTTAATCATCTCAATGTTTGCCTTGTTGTCTTCGGGCTTTGCCTTGACTGAGACTATGTAGGCTTTTCTTTCGGCGTCGTATCTTTCAATCTTATTCTCTTTAGAATTCGGCTTTGCTATGATCTTGAATTTTTTCTCTTTGATTTCCATTATTGCTGCTTATTACCGGCTTTTTCAATTGCCATTTTTCTGACAACTTCCTCTATCTGCTTCTGGCTTTTTCTTACGATGGTGTATATATAAAACATTACTGACAATAAGAACATGAACCCTACAACTATAAACAGGTCCAGAACTCTGGCAAAATTTATGCTTCTAAGTATTGGCTTAAGCAAGTCAGGTATTAATGAGAAGATAACAAAGGATGCCCATATGACTATCCAGAATATAAGCTCCTTTTGGGTGAAAACTTTTCTTTTGTAGTAGAGAAAAGAGTAGTAGCACAGGAATAAGCCGAATAAAACCCCTGCTATCTGGATTCCAAGCACCATTTTATTAAAGGAAGCAGAAGGGGTTTTTATAAATTTATTCCCTGTTTATTCCCTGTTATTAAACAGCCTCCACCAAATCATATTAAGAACTATCTTTACCCCGTCTATTATTGTAGTGCCCCTTGAGGCGTTTGAATAGATTGTTTTTATGGGAATCTGGGCATATTTCAGCCTGTACCTTCCTGCCCGGGCTATCATTTCTGATTCCATCGAGTAGTCTGAGACGCTCCATCTTATCTTTTGATATGTTTCGGTGCTGAAAGCCCTGTATCCGGACTGAGAATCGAAAAGCCTTATATTATATAATATCCTTATTGCTTCTGAGATAAACCAGTTTCCAAATCTTTTGATGAAGGGCATATCGCCGCTTAATTTCCTGTAGCCGAACACTATGTCATATTCCTTCAATTTTTCTATAAACAGGGGAATTTCATCAGGATCGTGCTGCGCGTCGGCATCTAGCACTACTATAAACTCAGCGCCGCTGCTGACAGCATAATCGCATCCTGTCTTAAGGGCTGCCCCTTTCCCGAGGTTTATCATGTGGCGCAGGACAGCGGCGCCTGCCCCCGATGCAGCGCCGCAGGTAGAATCGCTGCTGCCGTCATCAACAACAACAACATTCTGGACGTATTTTTTTATTTTTTTTATTATCGCGCCTATATTCCCCGACTCATTGAACGCGGGCACTACAGCCCATATTTTTTTGATGCCCATATTTTTTGCTTCCATTTTCAAAAACTACTGAAACAGGATTTTTGCAAAGTACAGGAATCTCGGCTCCCTAAAGAGCAGGCTGGCTGCGAGCTTTGAAGGGAACTCGCGGTCGTGATGCTCTATCATCTTTTTTATTTTTTCCTTTTTGACAATTGACAACAGCAGATTATAATCATAGTCACTGAATTTGTTAAATAATTTCCTTATCAAATGGGAGGCGTAAAGGTCGCGCCCGAGAGATTTTCTCCATTCCTTTTCATAGTCCAGATTGTTCTTTATTGAATTTGCAAGGGCTTTTGCAGCGAGCATGCCCTGGATTATTCCTCCGCCGGTTGTTGCCTTGACCTGAAGCGCGGCATCACCGACAAGATATGTGCTTCCTGCCTGAGTTTTTACACTTGGGTTATACATGGGAATCAAGCCGCCCTGATAGTCTGCCACGTCTTTCTCATCTGCGCCGATGTGCTTCAGGAATTTCTTGAAATAGGCATTCGGCCCGGATTCCACAGCAAGCCCTATCCTTGTGAAATACTCATTTTCGGGCACGGACCATGCGAAGAAATTGGGAGCGATGCTGCCAAGATACGCCTCAAATACATTTTTCTCGAATTTTCCCTTTAATGTTGCCTGGGCGCCGTACCAGAACCTCCTATTGCCGTAAATGCCTGCTGCCTTTGCTACAGAGGAGTTTGGGCCGTCAGCCCCCACCAGTATATTATTAGGCAGGATTTTTGTTTCGCGGGTTTTATTGTCCAATACCTTAATTGAGCCATTATTGCCTAACCCGGTGAATTTATGGGAAAGATGGACTTTTGCCCCTGCTTCTGCAGCCATTGAAGCGACATACCTATCGAAGCTTGTCCTGCAGATTATGAGGTTTTCCCTTTCAAGCCTGAAATCCACAGAAGCGCCGCCGGGAGAATGGACCCTGGCAGTATCTACTGAATTTATCAGGAATTCGTCCTTGACATCTATAATATCCTTAAAGGCCCCGGTGACTATGCCAGTGCACTGGACAGGCCTTCCAATTGAGGAATTCTCCTCGAAAAGGCTGACTTCAAAGCCTTCTTTTGCGAGAAGATATGAGGCATAGCTTCCTGTCGGGCCGGCTCCTATGACATTTATCATAAGCATGGGGAAAGGTTTATAGTATATATACATTTCCCGTCAGAAAACCCTTATTATGCAGCCTAAAACAAAGGGATTGTTCTTCAGCATTAATGACAAAAATTACAGAAAGATTTAAATATACAATGTAATTACTTAAGAATAGTCATATATAGGGACTACTCGCTTATGATAACTAAGCGAAAAGTTTATATACAATTTATATAATCAACCTATAGATACACAGGAGGTACGACGAGAAAATGCTGAAAAGAATGTTTAGTTGGGGGATAATGTTGATTTGTTTGTTAGTTCTTAACACAGTATTGGCATATGCCATAAATATTGATATTAATGAAGTTAAAATTGATAATGATGTTATCACAATGGGCGCCACTAACATTCTGGACGTTGAAAGAGGGCAGGAAATTGATGTTAAAGTTAAGGTTACAGGACAGTCGGGAATTGGAACAATTGATAATGTACAGATTGAAGCTGTATTGAGAGGCTCTGACCATCCTGAAACTATTGAAGACCTTACTGATTCATTTAGAGTAAAAGAAAATGTTTCTTATATAAAGACATTAAAGCTTAAGATACCTTCAAGGCTTGAGCAGGACAAGTATAAATTAAGAATAAGGGTTGAAGACAGAGACGGCATCACAAAACAAAATGATTATGAGCTTCAGATAAGCTCAAAGAGGCATGAATTGACAATCAGGGATGTTGTGCTAAATCCTGAAAATGAGATAAGGGCAGGAAGAGTACTGCTTGCTTCATTAAGGCTAAAGAACACAGGCCACAAGGATGAAAAGGGAGTCAAGGTAAGGGTAAGCGTGCCTGAGCTTGGCGTTTCAGCAAGCGACTTTGTGGATGAGATAGAGAAAGAAGATGATGCTGATGACCAGATAACTTCAAATGAGCTATTCCTAAGGATACCTGAGGATGCAGAAACTGGCGAATATACGCTAAGGGCAGAAGCTTATTTTGATGATTTGGATGAGAAAGTAACCAAAGAAGTCAAAATCAGAGTGCTGGGCGCAGAAAGCGTGCCTACAGCCAAAGCAAGTGAAAAGACAATTGTGGTTGTCCCAATGGACACCCAATCAGTTGCTGCAGGCGGCTCAGAAGCGGCTTATCCAGTAACATTGACAAATGCAGGAGCAAATTCAAAGACATACATTGTCACAGCTGACGGCGCAAACTGGGGAACTTTCAGAGTAGCCCCTTCAAATGTTGTCGTTGTTGAGCCTGGGCAGTCAAAGGCTGTCACAGTCTATGCTTCAGCAAACAAGGCAGCTTCAGGAGAGAATGTTTTCCTTGTTTCAATCAAGAGTGATGACAAAACACTTAAGCAGATACCTCTTAAGGCTGTTGTAACAGGCGGAAGCGTTGTAAGCGCAGGAACCGGAACAAAGCTTAAGACAGTGCTTGAAGTGCTTATCGTTGTGCTGCTTGTCATTCTGGTTTTGATAGCCATTGTTTTCGGCTTCAACAAGATGATGAAAGGCGGCAACGGAAAGGAAGAAGGAGAGACATATTACTGATTTTTCCTTTAAATTATTTTTTCTTTTTACATCTTATTCTTGTTTATTGCTTTTCCTTCCTAGGGAGAGTATCGCATAATGGCAAAAAAAAGACAGATATTAGGGATATTATTTTTGTTTATTCTTCTTGCTCTTAGCAGCAATGCCAATTCCAAAGAGGATTTTTCTTTGTCAGCGCAGCCGTCCTTGAGCTTATGCTCCTGCGCATCGCAGGCTTACAGGATTGCCATAACAAATACAGGAGACGAGGATAGCAGATATACTGTACAGCCTTCTGCAGAGTCCAAGGAAGCAATAAAAGCCAATCCTGCCCAGTTCTCCTTAAAGCCAAAACAGAAGGCTGAGGTGGAGATTACAGTGACTACTTCGTGCAGCCTGCAGGCAGGAAGCGCATTTCAATCAAGGATAATAGTAAACACAAATAAAGGGCTTGCCAAGGCTTTGGCGCAGAAATATAACATCATTTCATGCTTTGACTATTCTATCACCAAAGGCAATCTGCTCGAGAATGCAGCATCAAAACTGAAGCCTGAAGCTTTTGACGGCACTTACCAAATATGCGAAAATAGCAGGTCTTTTGCGCCTTTATTCTTTAACAACAAGGATGCCAGAGCCAATACTTACGAGCTGAGTGTTGAGGGGGCTGAGTGGGCTTTGCCCAATGCAAACAGGTTTTCAGTCCCTTCCAGGAAATCGGCTGCAGTGCTTGTTGAGCTCAACCCGCCTGAAGGAAGCGAGGGGAAGCACAAGATAACCGTGAAAAGCAAGTCTTCTGCCGGCTCTGTCGCAAACTCTGCAGTGCTTGATGTTGAAGTCGGGAAATGCTACGGGCTTGATTTGGAGATTGAGAATAAAGAAAACAAGCTTTGCGGAGGAGATATACAGGAGTATAATGCCACTATATTCAACAGGGGAAAATTCAGTGAGGAGATTGAATTTGAAACAAAAGGGGCTGAGTGGGCGGGTTTTGACAAGACTTCTGTGCAGGTTAAGGCCAATGACAAAATCAATATCCAATTTTCAGCAAAGCCAACAAGCAGCGCGGAGGGCAAGCTTGATGTTGTGGCTGCCGCATTCCTGAAAAGCAATCACAAAATAAGAGAAGAAATAGCAATAAGCTTTGACATTACACCAAAGGAAGAATGCTACAAAGGCGAAATTATTGCCAACAGCAGGATTACCAACAAATACTCCGAGCAGTATGCCGGCTTTAAGGTAAGGAATGCAGGAGAAAGAGAGGCGAAATACAGGCTTTCTATTGACGGAGTTGAGTGGGCGGCTGTTGAGCCCGCCGAAGTTCTGCTGAATCCGGGGCAGATATGGAACGCTAATTTCCACATCAATCCGGGCAATGAAGCTGCAGAAGGGGATTACGATGCTGTTGTTAATATGGAATATAGGGATACAAAATTTTCAAAAGAAGTAACCATAAGATTAAGGCAGAAGAGCGCATTATGGCAGGGAATCACCAAATTTTACAGGTTTTATGAATATTATATTTACCTGCTGATTGCTGTCCTGCTTATCCTGTTTTTACTGAGGAAAAGGATTTACGGAAGGTACAAGAGGGCTAAGGCAAGAAGAGCAAGGCTGAATGCCCTGAAGAAGGCCAGGATGGCAAGGGCTGCATTAAAGCAGGAGAAGCTGCCGAAGCCCGAGAAGCCAAGGAAGGAAAAGAAGAGATCCAAATGGCGGATTTGGATTATTCTTTTGGCGGTGATAATCTTCGGCGCAGTGCAATACAGGTATGTTCTTGCTTATGCATTGTTCGCCAAGAACTTTGCCGGCGCTTATCTTGTTTACATCCTGATGGGCATTGCCGTCGCTGCTGTACTCATATTTTTGATAGAATTCTATAAGCCGCTGTTCAGGATGCTTAGGAAAAAGTAAGTGGGGATGCTGGGACTTTCTTAAGCACAAGCTCAATTCGAACCCAGATCAGCCGGTATCGCCAAGGTTTAATCATCGCGAAAAGCTCATCGCTCCACGTCTAACGCGAGCAACGATAAATCATTGCATTCGACTGGAGCCGGCGATAATGGCCAGGTTATACTACATCCCCATAAAGCCAAGATTTGATTGTTTTTATTTAAATCTTGCCAAAACAAAACAATAATTTTTATATATGATTCAAATAAATCAAGGTTATGGACTGGAACAGCTATCTAATGCCTGCAAAAGAGCTTATTCTTGACAAACAATTCCTGAATCTGCTCATATCCACACTCGTATTGTTCTCAGCAAGCCTGCTGTCGTGGATTGTTTATTACAAGCAGTTGGCGAAGCGTGATTTGTTTGAGATACCCAAGCATCATCCAAGCTCAAAGCTCATCAATGCCCTTTACAAGACAGCATACCTGCTGAAATATGTGATTGTATTCCCAGTTTATTCATTCATCTGGTTTTTGGTGTTCTCATTCCTGCTTTTTGCGCTGTCAAAATCCAGGCCTGTGCAGGATGTGCTGTTTCTTGGCATTATAGTGGTGGCTGCAACAAGAATCGGAGCATATGCAAATGAGAAACTTGCCGAGGATATGGCCAAGCTGCTGCCATTGACATTGATAGCAATATTCCTAATAGACCCAAGGGCAGTGGATTTTGGAACTTTAAAATCCTCTTTTGATATATTCATAGTGCAAGTGCCTATTGTGCTGAAGTACTTATTGTTTATCATAGTCCTTGAATGGGCATTGAGGATTTTAAGGGGAATATTTGCATATCTGGAAAAACCTAAAGAGAATTGAAGCTGAGCCTGTCGCTGATTTCCAGGTTAAATTTTCTTATAGAGCCTTCGGGCATTTCAATTACGCACTGGGCTTTGTTTTTGGGGGAGTAGAATGAAAATGGCCTGAAGTTTTCCTTCATTTCAACAATCTTTCTTTCCTTATTCAGGAACAATACATCGATAGGGTAAAACACAAAAAGCATGTGCAATGGCACAATTTTCTCTTTTTTGAATATAAAAATCATGGATTTACCGGATTTTTTGGAGAACATCAAGCCGATTGCCTTAGTGAATGGGTTGTTGCAGAACCTTACGTTTTTTGAGATTATATTATTTTTAGTGAGGTTTTTAATCATAATTTAAGCTTAAAACTTCCAGTATTTTTATTAGTAACGTTTATAAACGAAGTTCTTTTACTAAATATCATAGCGGGGTAGGGCAGTCAGGAGTGCCCGGAGAGATTCAACTTGAATCACGGAAGGCTCATAACCCTCAGATTTTATGAGTCTTGGCTCATAACAGAGGAAGTCGGTGGTTCAAACGAGGGTAATCTAAGCATTCTCTCTGGATGTCCACTCCCCGCTACTCATTATCCTCTTATTTGGCTCCAAGATAGAACGCCGTAGATTATTTTAAAAATTCTTCCAATAATATATTACCCATAGTTTCTGAATAGCCTTGCTGAATGGTTTCTCTTATTAAATTCTGATTATTATTAAGAGTGGTTATTTTTAAATTCTTTCCTGGCCTAATAATGCAATATCTTACCTTGTCAAGATTTAAGTTGCGTATTGTATTAAGATACTTTGAATTATTCCGCTTAAATTCTTTATTTCTAAATGATACCCAAATATCGAATAAGAATTTGTTAATCTTGCTGGTACTTCCATTCTCCAAAATAATTAATTTATTTGCTCCAAGCCCTATGGCTTTTATAATATGAATTCCTGCAGAAGAAGATAAGTAACTGTCACAATATCTTCTCCCGTTTATTTTAATCACTTTGTTAAATGCCAGAGGCATGGCTTTAGTGGCTCTCATTGCCTCGAAAATATCATCCCCATTTTTATTAGAAAAATATTCCATTGCCCCACTATCATAATTTATTGCAGGAATCAAATAATGTATTTTTGAAGAATAAATATTTTTTACATTCAATGGCTCCTGTTTTTTAAAAACTTCATCAATCACATAATCTATATCAATAATCTTCCAGAATCTCCAGAGATTAATAAATTTTTTAGTAGATAGTAAATCAGCCCAAATACTGACCATCTCCCCATATTGCTTAGAAATAAAATAAGAAAGTGTTCCGGCACTCCCAGAACAGGCAATAACTATTTCCGGAGATTTCAACCCAAATCTCTCAACTAATGCCTTCATAACACCCACAGAGTAACTGCAGGTCATTCCTCCACCAGTGGCAATTATTGCAATTTTATCTCTCATTTTAACTTGTTTATAACAAATAAAGAAAGATATTTAATATAATTAATAAAGTTAATTGCAGAGGTGATACCTTGACTTTAATCTTAGGGATCGATGAGGCAGGCAGAGAGCTTTAAAGGCTCGCCTTAAGGACCTATCATCGGCCCGATGGTAATGTGCGGACTGCTTGTTGATGAAAAAGGGGAGAAAAAACTTGAGAGCATAGGGGCGAAAGACTCCAAAATGCTTACAAGGGAGCAGAGAGAGGGGCTTTTTGACAGGATAAAAAAGATTGCAATAGCCTACAAGATTGTTGTCATTGAGCCTGCTGAAATAGATAGGGCTGTGGGAAGGGAGGACGGGCTTAACCTCAACAGGCTGGAAGCGAGGAAGTCATGCCTCATAATTGACGAACTGAAGCCTGACAAGGCATATATTGACAGCCCGAGCAATAATGTGAAGGAGTATAAGGAATACCTGAGAAGCCATCTCAAGGACAAAAGCGTTGAGCTGGTTGTTGAGCATAAGGCGGATGTGAAGTTCAAGAGCGTTTCAGGGGCTTCAATACTTGCGAAAGTGACAAGGGACAATGAGATAGGGGGATTGAAAAAGAAAATAGGGATTGACTTAGGAAGCGGCTACCTCACTGATCCTAAGACAATAGAGTTCATGAAGGCAAATTATGAAAAGCACGCAGATATTTTCAGGAAAAGCTGGTTTCCGTACAAGGAGCTTGTCAATAAGAAGATGCAGAGAAGCCTTGAGGATTTCACCAGCTTCATCAGGGAAGAGCCTGCAAAGTCTCCTGTTTTGGAAAGGATGAAGAAGCTTGAGGATTTTGGGTATCATTTTGCTGTGCCGAAATCAGAGCATGAATTGGCTATAATGAAAGGCCCCTGCACTATAATACTTTATAAAAGCGGAAAGTTATTAATACAGGGAAAGGAAGAGGTTAAAAAGTCGGTTGAAAAATTGTTAAAAGAATAGTATAAATCAAAATAATATTTAACAAATTTTCCTTACTTTAAAAATTAGGCGGCGCCAATGTTGCGCCGCATTGACTGGAATGAAAGTTTGCACACTCGCCCCAATGCGGGCGATAGCGTTGGTTTGTTGCAATGAATTTCGCACTAACCCAGAAGGAATAAAATGCTGAACAAGAAAGAATTTGCAGATATAAGGAAGGAATTGAACAGTATAGAGGAGAAAAGAGAGAATGTAATACAGCTTTCAAGGGAGATTATCGGGCTGTCGAAGCAGATAATCTATTCTGTGCAGAGGAATGACATGGATAATGCCTCTTCCCTTATGGTAAAAATAAGGAAGGAAATTGGAAATCTCAAAAAAGCAAATGCCGGAAATGTACAGCTTGACACTAATATAAACAGCGTTGCATATCAGGAATATGTCGAGGCTGCGTGCTTTTACGACTTCAAGAAAGTCGGAAGGGTGCCGGGCAAGTCAACTTTAGGAGTTTCGACAGAAGACTATCTGATGGGGCTCTGCGACCTTACAGGAGAACTGGTGAGGAAGGCAGTGCAGGATGTGATTCACAAGAACTTCGACGAGGCGCACAAGATTAAAGAATTGGTGAATGAGATTTATGGGGAGTTTTTGAAGTTTAATTTAAGGAATGGCGAGTTAAGGAAGAAGTCGGATTCTATAAAGTGGAATTTGAAGAAATTGGAAGAAGTTGTTTATGATGTGGAGATGAGGAGGCATCATTAATGCCAACGAAAAGATTAAATAGATGTAAGGTTTTTATAACATAAATGAGAAAGTTTATTTTTGATTGGTTGCATAAAAAACTTCTGCATAAAAATTTTTATGAAGTA
>CAYVTQ010000024.1:0-4764 GCA_964454865.1 uncultured Methanosarcinales archaeon | reverse complement strand
ACAGACCAAAATCTAGAATGTTTTGATAATTCAATTAAGGAAGCGCAAATTGCAATTGACAGACTGCAAGTAATGATTATACAATTTTCTGAAGAGGAAAAAAGACGGGAAAGAAGAAGCAGAGGAAAAGTTATGAGTGCCGAACAGATAACCGTAGTACACCATTTAATAGGTACATCATTAATTGTTGTTAGACTTCATCTTGAAGCTTGTAAAAAATATTTTAAGGATGGACTATCCAAAGCTAAACTTATGGTTGAAGAAGTTGAAGCAGAATTGGAGCAAGTTAATAGAAAAAGGAGCGAATTGGCCAAGGACTTTCTTAAGATATTCAGAAGACTTGAGACCATACAAGATTATGTAAAGATAATATCCAAAGAATATGAGAAAATGCATCAAATGATAGATATGGATGGTATTATAAAAATCGTGGACAGTGTTATAGAGAAGAAAATAGACTTAAATTTAGAAAGAGAAAATCCTGGAGAATGGTTTATGCAGGATTTGAAAAGTATCGCTTCCGTCAAAGGAGATTTACATACTTGTTTTATTATGAGAATACATTCCCCGAAAAGAGCACTAGAAGGACTACAAAAGGAACTAGAGGATATTATAAAAATTATCCAAAAACCCTAAAAAGTTTAAATTAAGAGTTGATAAAATTTATTTGTATTTTATTGGAAGAGTTTGCGGATTTGGCTAAAGATAAAGTATAATTGAATAAGTATTTCTGAATTTATTATAATTCATTCCGTCGCCTTTGAGGTGACCAAAATTTCATTCGGCGGAATTTTTACTGCCAAGAAAATTCCGCCTCTAATTGATTTCAATAATATTTTTAATGATATAAACTAGATTCTTTTAGTTTTTATTTATTTCTTCCCCCCAGCCTCTTCACATTCTCAGGAGCATTCAGATAATTCTCTTCCGTTGCAACCGGCCTTCCTATCTCTTTTTCTGTCTCTTTTCTTGCGTTGCCGGCCACTCTTCCGCCGCGCTTTGATGCATCTTCGCATTCCGGAAAACCCTGCGCATCTTCTTTCTTGGTTATTTCGGTTGTTACGCTCTCGCCAAGCATTGTAAAAATAAGCTCCAAGTCGTTCATGTGGTCTCTCAGGTTTTCCTTATCAAGGCTTTTCAGCTGCTTATATTCCTCAACTGTCTTTCCAAATGTGGCTTTGCTTATCTCATTTGTCAGGATTGCATATTCTACTTTCTCATCTATGCCCCGCTGCTTCCATTCACCTGTCAGTTCCTGCCTTATCGCTATGCCCCTAAGCCTCTTGTCAATCCATTCTTTTGAATAGCCTTTTTGCTCGTACAATTGCTTCATCCTTTCCTGCGCAAGCTCGGGGTTTTCAATCTCTTTTACCCTTTCATAGCCTACTTTTGCCAGCCAAAGTTTGAAAGGCTCTGCTTTTGGAGAAGGGATTGATTGGATTATTCTAAAAGCGCCTTCTGTGTTGGCGCAATTGATTTTCTGCTTTCCCCCAGAGGTTACGATTTCAAGGGGGGTGGCAATTTGCCCCCACCCTTTGGAAAGCTCTTCATCACGCCTTCTCATATCTTTAAGATAGCCTTTTGGGTCTATGGAATCAGTCAAAACAGCTACAATATCTTCTATTACAAACCACCATTCCTCATTGTGCCAAGTTCTTCTTATATTTTTTCCCTGGAAAACAACAAGTGAGTTCATGGCATTAGTATAAATCATGAGTTTAAATGCCTTGCGAAGGTGTTTGGCCAGTGCAAAAAGATTATTTTCAATATAGAAAAAATACCTTTAAGAAGAAATCACTCTGATATTCTACTAAATAGCCTATATGTTTAACTCCAAATTATTGATTCTTTTCGACGACAAAGATTTAAATTGCGGACAATTGTAGAACAAAAAATACTATTTGTCTGAATCATTCATGGAAATCTTTATATATCAGTGCAGCTACCACACCTTCATGGATTCACCGACGGAAAATATGGACATAGGGGATTATCCTTATATCAAACTTGATGAAGCCATAAAGATAGCCGATAAAGTAAAGGACATGGGCAAGGCGACAGCAGACTCTCTTGCGAAGGCGATGGAGGAGAAGAATGCTGGGTATTTTAGACTCAAATTGGCATCAGTAAGGCGATGGGGACTGGTAGAGGGTCGTGGAGAAATGCGAGTTACCCAAGCCTATAAGGACATCAAGCAGGAGAAACGCCCTAATCATGCTCTCGAAGTTAAGAGGTCTTTATTCTTGAAGATTCCAATGTATGCAGGTATCTACCATGACTATGAGAATGATGGACTACCGCAGGAACCTTACCTCACAAATGCCATTAGGGATAAATATAAACTTCAAGGAAGGTATCCTACTCTGGTAGCTAACATTGTCCGTGAGTTCATTAATGAGTATTTTCCCAATTACGGACAGGAGGAATTATATTCTAAAAAACAGCAAGATGTGGCGAACCCAGTTCCACAGTCTCCCTTCAGAGAAAACCACCAAGAACACAGGACTATGCTACATAAGGGAACTTTTCCTATCAAGATAATAACTCAAGGAGAGGTTTTTGATTGGGATATTAAGGGAGATGTAGACTGGAAGGTTGTTGATTCAGTCATCCAGTCCATCAAAGAAAGGTGGAAAGATTTACAGAAATTGAACTCATCGGATTCTAAAGAATCTGGAGAAGATGAAAGGTAATGGTGGGTGTCCATGAGCGGAGTTCCGGCGTTTGTAGGCTCGGGTAGACGCACCGTTCATACTCACCATTACCCATCTTTTATATGACTAATGAGATAGGTATATTAAAACTTTTTGTTTATCTAAATTTGTCTTAGAGATAATTTGAGTTAAGTCCACCCCTGATACACTACTAAAGTCCCGAAAATTAGACGGCACCGCTAACAGTTAGTTTTTTAAACTTCATTGAATTTTATAAGATAATATGGCACAAAAATACAACGTCATAGTTGAAGAAGGGGAAGACGGCTATTTGATTTCTGAAGTTGTGGAGCTTCCGGGCTGCCATACACAGGCCAAAACATATGATGAGCTGCTTAAAAGAACCAAAGAAGCCATCTCGCTTTACTTGAGTGTTAAAAAATCAGAGCCGAAAGGCAAGTTCCTGAGTTTGCAGCAAATAGAGGTATAATATGGGCAAATTGCCTTTAATGACTGCAAATGAAATGTCTAAAATTCTTAAGAAGATGGGATTTGAATTTAAAAGACAGCAGGGAAGCCATATGTTTTTTGAGCATTCTGACGGAAGAACAACAGTAATTCCAAATCATCCTGGGGAAGATATAGACAGAGGGCTGCTAAATAAAATTATAAAGCATGATTTGCAGATAACCAGAGAAGAATTCTTATGGATTGTTAAATAAACGAAAGTTATATATATTAGTAACTTTAGTTAATTATATATGGCAAGAATACCATTAACGCTAAGGCTGAGAAAGCAAGCCCATAAAGACATAGCAGAAGCGCAGGATTTAATAGTCAAATCGCTGTATGATTTTTTCCCCAATGCCGTGCTTCATGGAGGCACTGCAATATGGAGATGCTATGACGGAAACAGGTTTTCAGAAGATGTTGATGCGTACATCCCAAATAATCCCCCTAAGATTGATGCTTTTTTCAATGCCATTGAAAAAAACGGATTTAAAATAAAGAGAGATAAAAAAACAGAAAACAGCCTGTATTCCCTGCTGGAATTCAACAGGACTGATGTCAGGTTTGAAGCCCTGTTTAGGGCGAAGAAAGGATCGCTTAAAGAATACGAAACTGCTGACGGGAATTTTATAACCATATATACTTTAACTCCGGAAGAGCTGATAAAAGAAAAAATAGGCGCCTACCTGAAAAGATTAAAAGTAAGGGATGTTTATGACGTTTTCTTTTTATTGAGGCACATAAAAGACCTTAAGGAAGCGTCTAATGACATTAAAAGGCTCATAAGGGATTTTAGAATGCCCCCTGATGAAAAAGAGCTGAAAGTGCTGATTATAGAGGGCATTGTGCCTGACACAGAAAAAATGCTGGACTATATTAAAAGAGCAGTTAAATGATATGGGAAAGAAAAAATATTCAGATGAAATTAAAGCATTATTTGGGAAAAGCCCTGTTGTTGATGCAGATTCCATCACTAGGATAGTCAGAAGCGGTAAAAATGTAAGGCAATATCACAAGCAGCTGATAAGAAATCTTGTGATAGGCGGAAAAATAAAAAGGCTTGCAAAGGGCTGCTATACTGCGCATGAAGACACATCGCTGGCGGTATTCTGCTTCAAGCCTGCCTACTTGGGGCTGCAGGATGCATTGAGCATTCATAACTTATGGGAGCAGGAGACAATACCTGTGATAATAACTGCAAGGAAGGTTAGGAATGGCATAAGGAGCATTTCAGGAGCTAATATACTCATTAGAAGGATAGACAAGAAATATTTTTTTGGATATGACTATATGAAACAGGGAGATTTTTATTTTCCTGTGTCGGATGTGGAGAAGACATTTATTGATATGGTTTATTATAATGAAAATATCAGCAATGAATTGGCTGCAAGCATAAAAAAAAGAATTGACAGGAAAAAATTGAAGTCTTATCTTAAAAGGTATCCTAGGATGATTCTTAAAAGGATTGGGAAGTATGGGGTATAGTTTGCTGCTGTTTTTATATGTGGTGGGTATCTTAAAGGGTGTGAGAAAGTGCATATAACATACAATTTTAGGCGAACATTTTTTCCTCACAAAATTTTCCCTCGAAACTTGAGGC
>CAYVTQ010000023.1:0-22630 GCA_964454865.1 uncultured Methanosarcinales archaeon | reverse complement strand
AAAATCTTTTTTTGTTGGCACTTATGTCATATAAGTAACAGAATTATCTATAGATAAATTGCAACGTGAAGGATATTTATTTGAACCAACAAGGGGGGTTTATAGGTGGTTATGATTTAACAGTGTTGTTGAAGAACCTTAAAAATAAATTCTAGAGTTTCAAGTTTAACTGCCTTATGTCTTTAATAAAATAAACTAGGCTGTTCTTTTTTCTCTTTTTAAAATAGCTAACTAGGGGCTTAGCCGACTCAGTCAATCCATCAGTCACGTTTAGGAATGGAAATTGATTAATTATTAGCAGTTTGCTAACTTTCCTCCCAGTGGCAAACAAAGATTTCTTGAATCCTACTTCATTAACCGAATCAAAGATAAGATCGTGTACTTTTTGCTTTGTATCTTCAATATTAAGGCTTATTGTGTCCTCCCTTATAGCAAGATTATTGGTAAGCTCAACCAATTGATTCATTGCAGATTTCCAATTACGAGTATTCCGAACTGTGAGGATTGAGTCAAAATCAAGTTTGTTCAAATCATCTATATGAAAAAAGTCAAGTTCAAAAGTACCTTGCATAATCTTACCAATAAGCCTAGAATCAAAGTTCATATTGTTGAATTTTTTATAATAGTATGCAGTTTCCAGATGGCCAGAATGCAACATACTCGCTATTTTCGATTCCTTGACAAGGTATTCACTTAAATGAGAAATATCCCCAATAGCAATTTTCCTGCTAAGGATTCTCTTGGTTTCTTTAAGAGATTCTTCAACAATTTCTTTTGCAACAGGCAATGCACGAGGACCATCAAGGCCCCTCGCACGTACAGTCTCCCAAAAAGGTCGGAGGACAATTTCTTCTTTTATTTTTTGTAGATGTCCAATTAATTCTTTATCCTTGTTGTCCCCTTCCCCAGTAAATTTGATTATATCTCTGTCAGCATTGTCGAGTTGAATTTTTACACATATTTTCTTACGATTCTCAATCAAAAAGTCACTCAATCCTAAGTTAAATCCAACTATTGTTTTATCTTGCAGTATTCCTGGCAAATCTTCTGAATCACATGCGATTTTAACTATTCCATTCTCAAATAGCCATCTCACGACATCATCTCCGATATATTTGACTGGCCTTTCATTAGGGTCCCAGATATGTTTATTAAGTATGCCTCCAGTTTGAATATCCCGAGGATAGAATATCAATTTATCAAAGAAAAAACAATATTTCTTCAATAAAGTTAAATCCAGATAATCAGTGACAAAAATCTGATTTTCTTCCATACAAAGACATTTGTATGCAAGTCTATAAATAATTTTTCACATAACTCCTTAACTCGTCCCACAATTCACAAATATAAATGATAGTTCTCGTCTAAAAATAATCTACTCCCCAATATCCTTCGCGTGCACCGGCCTTATCAGTATCCCGTCTGGCCTTTTTTCGAACAGCCCGTAATCTCCCGGCCTGATCTTAAATTCCTTTATTACATTTGAAGGAAACCTCATCACCGTGGAATCGCCTAAAGTGCCGAATTTGCGAACCATTTTCCTCCTTCCTGTCTTTATGTCAAACTTGAGCAGTTCGCTGGAAGTGAAGTATTCTTCGCCGCATTTGGGGCATTTTAAGCAGCTGAGGCTGATTCCTTCCTTAATTGTTTTGGAGGCATTGACACCAGTTCCGCACTTATAGCATGTTTTCATGAATTTCTTCATTTTCCTTTTCCCTCCGGTTTTTTTGCAGTCGGCTTTATATGGATCAAGATGATGTTCTCATGCTCTGCATAAGACAGGCACAGATACTTTCTCCTGAATGGGTAAAATACGTTGTATTTATTTTCATTTTTTGACACTAGGTGATGCTCTCCGCCCTCAAGCACATCCAGCACAAATTCAAGAGGTTTTCTGAGATTATCAAACTCCTCCTTAAAATGCCATGTAAACACAAGCAGCTTTCCTTTCCAGTATAAATCCTCAAAGTATATCTTTATCACCTAATAGATATCTTTTATAGAAAAGAGATATTTATAAATCTTTCTGTTTTTATGACAGTAGGAATATGTGATAGAACTAAACATACTATTGAAACAAATGCCCCAGATTTCTCCCATGATACTCAACCACAGGCTTAACCTTCTCATCAATAAAGATATAACCATCATCAAACCTAATTAACTTCTTCCCAACAGAAAAATCAACATACTCCTTAATTTTATCTAAATCAACATTACTGACATTACAACCAGATTTTTTCAACTTCTCAAAATTAATCTTATAACTATTAAAAACCACATCAAAACTTAGTTTATTTGAATTAAAATTAATTAATGTATAACATAACAATGAAATCGGCGACACAATAACAAGCGCTTTAATTTCCTTAATCAAGTTATTCCCAAACGCAGCCATTGCCTCGTTCTCAGAGTTAAATCCTATTAATGATTCCTTCAAAGAAATTGGCTTCCCAAAATTGATGTAGCAGTTCCCGAGATTCTTCTTAGTAAGATAGCTGAAAAGGCTCTTGAATATCGATTTTCTTTCGCCGGTCAAATGCTCCTCGACAACAACATCGCTTTCCGGCACAAAGTCATAGCTTATATTGACAGGAACAAAAATAATATCCTTACCCAATTTATACTTCTTAACCCCATTCAAAAGATACTTCAAAATGCCTATCTTTGGCTCTGCATAGCCTCCTGATTTGACTCTGCCGCCTTCAATGAAGAACAGCTGCATCAGTTCGTACCTAACAGCAAGCATTACATAATGCTTAAACACAAGCGAATAAATCTCGTCTTCTGCATTCCTTCTTACAAAATAAGTGCCGAGTTTCCTAAAAACATAGCCGACAGGAAACTTGTTGAAAACGTCTGCTGCCAGTATTGTCGGCATCATTCCTGTTTCACTCACAAGAAAATAAGGTATCATCATGAAGTCAAAAACGCTCCTGTGATTTGGTGTGATTACAATAATATTTTCCTTTGCCAATTCCTTCAAAGATAATACATTCTCCTTATTGTAAAAAACATTTTTGAAGCTTCCGACCATTCTTTTCCTTACGATAAATTTTGAAATTGCCCAGAAAAGCCTGTTTTTTGAAGCCTTGGCTGCAATCTCTTCCAGATAAGCAAGGCATTGCAGTTTGGAATCTTCTAATTTAACTTTCTTCAAAGCAGAGAGTTTGCTCAACTCAATCAAAAAAGATTCATCAGAAAAGATTTCCCTTTCAGCATCCTCAATGCTCAAATCACCTTTTAACGACCTTAAAGGAGCCTGCATTTTACTTCACGCCTGCCATCACAATTGGAGGAACTCGCAGATAAGTGGCGCTTGGATGTTCATTCTTCAGAAACTCCCTTGCCTTTTCCATGGCTTCATCAATGTTTTTTGCCGAATCGAACCCCAGTATCTTCAGCGCCCTTTCGCTTTTAGCCCCTATGACTATTGTCTTTCCTACATATGAAAGCCCATAGCAGCCCCAGTACCACATATAGAAAGGATGGACGCCGTGATAGGCATTTGAATTCCTGTAAAGTTCTATATATCTGGGGTTTTTGGCGAATTCCTTCTCGTATCTGCTTTCAATTTCCCTTGCATCAGTCGTTTTTGTCAGAATATTCTCATAAAAATCAATATAAGAAGGGTGATGGACTTTATGGAATTCCTCTTCCAGAGGATGGAACACAATCAGAACCCCTCCTTTTTTTACAATAGGCTTGTTCCTGTAAAGATTAAAGAAATAGCCGTGGCATAGGCATACAAACAACACAGGATTAAGTATGGAATTTACGCTGTACGGCGACATGTCTGGAATGCCGCCTATCAAAATGTCAGACTGCCCTTCAACATCAACCTGATACTGCTTAAAGTTATGCTCAAGTATTTTTTGATGCACTAATTCTACATCCCCTGCATGAGCTGCAATAAGCCCATAATTGCTCCTGACAGCTGAATTTATCTTCCTCTGCATGCCTGAATTTAGGGTTGACATAAGCCCTGCTGTAATTTTTGCGCTTAACCTGTCAAAAAAATTCATTTCATAATGCCGTTTCTGGAGAAATTTCAAAGGAAACGGAAACAAATCGTTATTGACTGCCATCTCCAGATGGAATGTTTTGAGCTTCTGCTCTATAAGCCTGCCCTGCCTGTCAAGAACGCTGTGCATCATGGATTTGGAAGGATCAAAATAAGACTCCGACTTCATCAGTGTGTTAAAATTGTGGTTGTGCTTAACAGTTTCATAATCGCAAAGCCCTGTTGCAAAAGACTTGTGGCCGCCGTCCATCGAGACAAAATTTATGTTGACATAAATCACCAAATCAGAATCTGCCGCCCTTTTATTGACGTAAACAGACTCGCCATGGACTGTGGTGCCCAAGAACTTCATATTTTCCCTGTCCTCGGCATCGTGGTTGTAGAGCCTGTCAGGATAGAACTCATTGAATATGTCTTCTCCGAGCATATCCCTCAGTTCCTCTTTTGCCATCTTCCTGTGCAGGCATATTGCAACAATGAGGTGTATGTCAGTAATTCCCGCTTTTTTCAGCTTTGCAAGAATAAGCTTGATGGCAGTTTCCCTCAAATCAGGCCTTTTCATGGGCGGCAAAGGCAAACTGATATCATCAAATGCTATCGTGACTTTCATCCCCTGCTTCAAAAGCTGGGAAAGCGGCTTCTGGTTTAATGGATGTTCTAATGTATAATTTATGGCTTCTTCAGCATTCTCAATTTTAGGGATGGGCTTTGGCGGATAAATGACTCTTGTTCCTTCGGGCAGTTTGTCTATCTTAAACCCGTTGCCGTAGAAAAAGATAAAATCGGGGCTTTCTTTTCCTATGTAAGAAACACAATCCTCGTTCATAGGGCAAGGTTATCAAACTTGTTTTATAAATTTATATCATAGCAAATGACACAAATATTTATACATTAATTTCAATTTATAATTAAAATCTACGAACGATAGTGAGTATGAATATGTCATTTGATTATTAGGAGCAGACAACTTTTGTATTATTATTTTTGTCTGCGAGTACAGATAATTTTCCACCCACGCCTAAGAGCATAAGCTTTCAGCCTTGTATCAGGATTTACCGCAATAGGGTGGCCAACAGAGGAAAGCATTGGAATGTCAGAATGATGGTCTGAGTAAGCATAGCTTTTGCCCATATCAAAATTATTTTTACTGCAATAAGAATTCAATATTGCAGCCCTGTATTTTCCAATAGGCAATGACCTGATTTGCCCTGTATAAACACCATTATCAATTGCAACTTCTGTTGATATTATATCATCAACATATATAAACTTTCTTACAGGAGAGATTACCTGCTTCAACTCTGAAGTTATGATCACGACATGATGGCCATTATTCCTGTGCCATTTGACACGCTCCAATGTTTTCCTAAAGAATTTTCCGGTTTTTTCCTTAAGAACCCCATTTGAATCTTTTTCCATTTGCGCTGCATCAAAGCCATTTATCTTGCCGTATATCTCTTTGTTGGAACTGTGCCTCTCAGCCAGGTTCAGTCTGTCAACAATGTAGTAATAAAAGAAAATAGGTATTTTAAGCCTGTTAGCAAGAGTAAGGCTGCCTTTAAGGAAAGAATAAACAAGGAAATCAAATGCCAAGACACCATCATAAATAGTGCCGTCAAAGTCGAAAAAGGCTGCGATTTTCTTTTTCATTTTGCTATCTTGCTTTCAGGCCTGTTCCTTCCAAACTTGTCATGAGCGAATGCAAAATCGCCTGCTGCCTGGCTGCCTGCCAAAGATAGCTCGCCTGCAAGTACAGAAGCTGCTATTATCTCTGCCAGCTTGTTTGCCTTTCCTGAGCTGTAACATCCCATTATTTCAAGGCATTCTTTTTGCGTACCTAATCCTGTTCCCCCTCCAATAGTGCCTATTGCCAAACCGGGCAAGTTTACTGAGACATACAAGTTGCCTTCCTTGGTTTTGTCAAATGTTGTGATTCCAACGCTTGAATCATGGACATGGGCAACATCCTGTCCTGTTGCAATGAAGATTGCAGTTATTATGTTTGCAATGTGGGCATTAGTCCCGACCATGCCTGACATCATTGAGCCTAGATTGCTATTCTGGGCAGTAAAAATTATCTTATCAACAGTGGTGTGCAGGTACTTATCAACAATTTCTTTGGTGATTACTGCATCTGCATAAACTTTCTTGCCCCTGCCGGAAAAGAAGTTCATGTAAGAGATCTTTTTCTCGCCTTCAAGGTTGCACTGGAGCATGTAGGATTCGATATTGTTATTGCGGTTGATGAATTCGCATGCCTTCTGAGTCATCATTGTGATCATGTTTGCTCCCATTGCGTCACCGCACGAGTAGCACAGTTTCAAAACAAGCCTTCTTCCAAGCAGGAATTTTTCGACTCTCACTAGTTTGCCGTGTCTTGTTGTTGATTCTGCTGCTTTTTTTATTTTGAGGAAATTAATATCAATCCACTTTCCTAATTTAATGGCTTCTTCAGCATTCCCAAGGATAAACATCGGCGCTTTTGTCATCTGCTCAGAAAGAACCTTTGCATTGGCACCGCTGCTTTTTGTCAGTATATTCATACCCCTGTTGACAGAAGCGACTAAAGCTCCTTCTGTTGTGGCAAGAGGGACGTAAAATTCCCCTTTTGCATTAGCTCCATTGATTTTTAGGGGACCTGCTATTCCTGTAGGTATCTGGCTCATTCCGATGAAATGCTCAATGTTGCCTTTCAGCAGTTCAGCATTTGTTTTTCCGCCTTTTATGTGCTTAAGCTCAAGACCGAATTTTATATTCGCCCATTTCAGCCGTTCGTTCATTGCATTTTCGCTGTAGTCTGCCCTTAAAGGTATTCCTTCAAGAGAATCTTCATCAATTTTTTCCGAACTGCCTGATTGTATTTTGCCTGAATGGCTGTTGGCAAGCCTTAGGATATCGCCGACCGTGCGCAGCTCAAGGGAATTGTAGTCGACTTTTATTCCAAGCTTCTGCTCTATCTTTGAGGCTATTTCAACAACAGCCAGAGAATCCAAGTGAAGGTCAAGTTCAAGGCTGGAAGATTCATCAAAATTCTCTTTTTTTGAATGCAATTTGAGCAGATTGAAGATATAATTATTTAATTCGCTGTTGCCAATTTTGGCGCTTTGCAGCGGCTTGATTTTGCCATGCTGAATATTCTTCTTAATCTCATGTTTTTTGAATTTAAGAGTAGAAGTTTTTGGCAGCGAATTGGGCTCTGCAATGTCAAAGCTCAAAATCCTTTTGTGGGATGGAAGCATCCTTGAGTAATTGTCAATTTCCTCTTTGACAGCCCATTCAATGTTAGTCAGCCCTCTTTTCTGGATTTCCTTAAGACTTGGAACAACTATTGCATGCACAGTCTCATGGCTCGCATTCTCCTGCTTCATTCCGAGCACGCAGATTTCCTCTATCAAGGATGATTTGCGGTAATGATGCTCCACATCTTCCGGATACACGTTCTTGCCTGAATGAAGGATGATGACATTGTCCTTTCTCCCTTTTATGTATAAAAATCCGTCCTCGTCAATTTTCCCTAAGTCCTTGGTGTGCAGCCATCCGTCATTGATTGCTTCTTTTGTAAGATTTTCGTTCTTGTAGTACCCCTTCATGACAACCTGGCCTCTCACCAAAATTTCTCCGATTCTATTTTCGTTGGGATTTTCTATCTTGACTTCAACGCCTTTCAGCGGCCTGCCTACAGAGCCGAATTTCATATTTTTTAAGGAATTGACAGCAACAACAGGGGAGGTTTCAGTCAGCCCATATCCCTCTATTATCGGAAAGCCAAGAAGATACATTCCTATAAGCACATCTCTTTTTATGGCCGCCCCTCCGCTTACCATCAGCCTTATGGTATTGCCGATCTTTTCGTGGATTTTGCCAAAGAAAAACCTGCCTATGTTCTTCCTGAAAAGGCTTATTGAAGTTTGGTTTGCAAATCTTGAGAAATCTAGGAGCATTTTTGTGTATGCAGGCTGCTCCTCTATCTTTTCCATGATTCCGTTATAGATAGACTCAAATAACTGGGGGACTGCAAAGACTGCAGTTATTCTTGCCCCTTTTATTGTTCCTAGAATCTCTTCTCTCTTCAATGTCCTGACAAAAGTTATTGAAGCACCGAAATAAGTAGATGTCAGGAAGATTGTAGTGAATGCAAAGATATGGTGCAAAGGTAGGAGGAGGATGAAGGCGTCTTTTGAGCTCAAATCAAATTTTTTGCTGCCGAGAACAACGTCATGGATAAGGTTTGAGTGGGTCAGCATCACTCCTTTTGGCTGCCCGCTTGTTCCCGAGGTGTAGATAAGGGAAGCGACATCATCCAAACCGGCATTTTTTGTCAGATCAAACTCAACTTCTTTATCCATAAGCGAATTAAAATTAATAATTGGACTATCCGCTGTTCCGTCAAATGACACAACATGCTTTAATTTCTTCAGTTTCGGCTTTATGGAAGTTATTTTATTTGCAAACTGCCCGGAAACGAATATCATTTTTGAATCAGAATGATCCAAAAACAAAATAAGATTTTCCTCGTTCAAGTTTGTGTCTAATGGAACAACTACACAGCCCAATGCGGATGAAGCAAGATAAGCAATGCACCACTCCGGCCGATTTTCTGACAATATTGCAACTTTATCATTTTTCTTGGCAAATTTTGACAAATAGGATGCTAATGAGCATACCCTTAAGTATACTTTTTTGTAAGTATAGGTAGTGTAAGCATTTGTATCTGGATTTTTGATTTGCAGAAAGGTATTATCAGGGAATAAATTTACGGCATGTTTGAACATTTCCGGTAGATTTATGAAGGGTTGTTGCATTTTTGTGTTATTATGGAATGAAGAATATTTTATAAAAGTTGTTGTAATGGCTTAAAAAGAGCCTAATTAAGGATAATATTCTTATAGAAATCGAATAACTGGAGTTTCTTATTATTGATATGAACGGCAATATTTTTGTTGAAATCTGAATGGTTTAAATTTTTTAATATTATGTTTTCCCCATTTATTATAGATTTTTTGCCCATGCCGCCATATAAAAACATGTTGGCTAAGCTCAGTACAATATCTTTATTTGAATAAACATTTGTTAATTTTACGGAATTTGGAAGGCTGACTTTGTTGGATTTGTGAGGAGAGGCTACATAAATTATCTTGTTTACTTTATCAGGATATTTAGTTTCATTTATTGCAATTTCTCCAACTCTACCCCCTATACTCTTACAAAACAAAACTATTTGTGAATAATTTTTGTGATTATCAACTAATTTTGCCAATTTGCTGCCGGCTGGCTTTAGCGAAGATTTTTCTAAAATGCCCCCTGACCAATGAAATATTTTGACATCAATCTCTGTAGATTTTTCAATATAATTTTTTAGTTTATTAGGCCATTTATCATCACTAGCGTCTACCCCAAATAAAGAGTAAAATATTTTAAAAAAAGCCTTAAATTTAAAGGGTATTTTTAAGCGCCTGCCATGGATTATTATTAATAATTTCCTCATTCTTAATCCGTCAATAAGAAGTTTTATAAAAAAACTTTGATTATTTTATACAATGAAAGCTGTCGTTTGCAGACCTACTCCAATTAAATATCTTCTAATGAGATGCCTCTCAAGATTAAGCCCAAGCGCGATTTACAGCCCGTTGTGCCTTGCAAAGCTTTCCAACATTCCGGAGCCTGAGCTTGTGAATGAAGAATGGGTGAAAATAAAGTCCACAATGTCCGGCATATGCGGAAGTGACATCGGCGGACTGGGCGGGCAGGAGAGCTTTTACCTGGAGCCTTATGTGTCAAAAAGATTTGTGCTCGGGCATGAAAATATCGGAATAATAGAAGAAACAGGAAAACAGGCAGGAAATCTCAAAAAAGGGGACAGGGTTGTCGTGATACCTTTCCTGTCATGCATGCAGAGAGGTATTAAAGAGGTGTGCGAGTACTGCAGGAAGGGTGATTATTCACTGTGCGAGAATGTCAATGAAGGCAATCTGCCTGCTGGACTGAGCATAGGCTGGAACAGCAGGACTTCAGGAGGATGGGGTGAATACTTTGTTGCACATCATTCAAATGTGGTAAAACTGCCTGAAGAAGTAAGCGATGAAGATGCAGTCATGATTGACAGCTTTTCATGCGCATTGCATGCAGTCATGCAGAATCCTCCAAAAGAAAATGACAGGATTCTTGTTTATGGATGCGGCACAATGGGATTGAACACAATACTGTCAATAAAGGCTCTCGGCTTCAAAAATGAAGTGATTGCAGTTTATTCAAGAAAGTTCCAGGGCGAGATGGCGATTAAATTAGGAGCTTCAAAAATCATCAATTTAAGAGAAGACCTGTTCAAGAGCATAGCAGAGATGA
Source organism: uncultured Methanosarcinales archaeon (assembly GCA_964454865.1). Taxonomy (GTDB): domain Archaea; phylum Nanobdellota; class Nanobdellia; order Woesearchaeales; family GW2011-AR4; genus JACOZO01. The sequence continues at coordinate 12,264 of CAYVTQ010000023.1, read as the reverse complement.
CAAATGCAAAGCTTTATTTCCCGAGAATAGGCAAGCCTGCCATGGAAGGGGGAGTAGGGATTGTTTATGACTGCGTTGCAAGCCCTGACACGATAAACAATTCATTAAGATTCCTGAAAGCAAAAGGAAGGCTTGTGATGATTGCTACTGCAGGAGTCCTGAAAGATGTAGATGTTGCCCCTCTATGGTTTAGGGAATTAAAGATACTAGGCTCGTGCGAGCAGGGGCATGAAAGATACAGGGATTCGGTAAAATCAACCTACAGCATAGCCATAGGAATGCTTCAAGATAAGAAAATAAGCCTGAGGCAGCTTGTTACCCATAAGTTCCCGTTAAAAGACTTCAAGCTTGCCCTTAAGACAGCAATAGGGAAGAAAGAGCCAGTCATCAAAACAGCCCTTTACAACTAAAATGCTCAAGTACAAATTCATAGTCAATCCTGTTTCGCTTAAAGGGAAACACAGGAGACTTTTGGAAAAGCTGAAAAGAAGGCTGGCAGAAAATAGTATTGATTTTTCCTTTGAGTACACAACATTGGAAAATACTGCCGAGATCATTGCAAGAAAATCTGCTGCCAACGGATACGGCATCGTAGTGGCCTGCGGAGGAGACGGAACAATAAGAGAAGTCGCTGATGGGATTTACAAAAGCAAATCTATACTTGCGATTTTGCCATTTGGAACATCAAATGACTTTGCAAAGCATCTTGGCATCGGTAATTTGGAAAAGGCTGCCTGGAAGCTGTTCAACGGCAGATTGAAAAAAATCAGCGTGGGCATGGTTGAATTGAATTCCGGCGGAGGCAGAAAGAAGATGATTTTCTGCTCGACTTCAGGTATAGGATTCGATGCAAGGCTGCTGAAATTAAACCATTCAAGTTCCTTCCTGAAACTGAAGAAAGTGCTTGGAGGCATTGCTTATCCGGTGGCGGGGCTTTTTATCCTGCCGTCGTATAGATCAAATGAAGCTGAGATAAAATTCGGCACCAAGACAGTAAAATCGAGGTTGTTCATGCTGAATGCTAATTTTGTTAAAAGCATGAGCGGGATGAAAGTGACACCTCATGCGGATGTTGACAGCAGCTCGTTCAGCATATTTTTTGCAGAAGACATTTCAACGCTGAAGAAACTGGCGGGTTTTGTGTGGTATTCCATCACTCCAAATAAGATTAATATCAAGGGAGTCCACCACATGTCTGAAAAAGACAGCAATAAATTCATGATAAGCAGTGTGAAAAGCTTCTCCGTGGAATCTAAGACCCCTATTGAGGTGCAGTTGAACGGGGATTTTGCAGGATACACTCCTGCAAAATTTTATATTGTTCCGGGAGCATTAAAAATTTTAATTTAGTATTGCAATAAAATGACTGAAAACATGAGATATAAATTATTTGCATCGTGGCTTATCCCTATTACTTTAGGCTTCGTCAAAAAAATAGAAGGGCTGGAAAATGTGCCGGAAGGCGGCTTTGTAATAGTGGCCAATCATGAAAGCTACATTGATCCTTTAATAATAAAGGCGATATTCGACAGGAATTTTGGGAAGATAGCTTATTATCTCACAAAAAAAGAGGCTTACAGCAACGCATTCAAAAAGTTCTTTTTTGATTCTGTCGGCACCATACCTGTTGACAGACAAAAGCATGATGCCAGTGCGCTAGAAGAAGCTGTGAAAAAGCTCAAAAGCGGCGGAATTGTAGGAGTATTTCCGGAAGGCACCAGGTCAAGGGACGGAAAGTTGCATAAAGGCAAGACTGGTGCGGTGAGGCTTGCACTGGCTGCCAATTGCCCTATTATTCCTGTAGGGATAAGCGACGCTTTTGAGCTTTGGCCGCCGCAGAAAAAATTGCCAAGGCTTAAAAAAGAAGCTGTTATAAAAATAGGAAAGCCGATAACCTTTAATATCCATGAAGAAGCCACAAAAGAGCTGCTGAGAAGCCTTACAAAAGAAGTTATGATTGAGATATCAAAGCTTTCAGGACAGGAATATACAGAAAATGAAAATAAGTAAAATAGCAATTTTAGGGGGAGGAAGCTGGGGAACTGCCTTAGCTGTGCTGCTTGGAAATAAAGGGTATAAAGTCATATTGTGGTGCAGGAGAAAGGAACAGGCAGACAGTCTTGCAGGAAAAAGAGAAAATATGCAGTATCTGCCCGGCGTAGTTATTCCAAAGAATGTGCATGCAAGCAGCAAGATCGAGAATATAAAAAGTGCAGACATGATTATAGTTTCCGTCCCATGTGCATATTTCAGGAAAGTGCTTGAGAGTGCCAAGCCGCTGATAAAAAAAGGGGCTGTGATTGTAAGCGCCGCAAAGGGATTCGAAACAAAAACAAGCAAAAGGGTGAGCGAAATAATAAAAGAAACGACCGGCTCAAAATATATTGCCGTGCTTAGCGGCCCTAACCATGCAGAAGAAGTCGGAAAGGGACTGCCTACTGCAACAGTCATAGCATCTTCTGACATGGCTCTTGCAGAGGAGATAAGCAAAGTTTTCACTGCCGATAAATTCAAAGCTTATCCCCTTACAGACGTTCTCGGGGTTGAAATATGCGGCGCTCTGAAGAACATAACTGCCATAGCGGTGGGAATATGTGACAGCCTTCATTTTGGAGATAATGCAAAGGGCGCGATAATGACACTTGGTCTCAAAGAGATGAATGAGTTTGGAAAGGCTTTCGGGGCAAAGCAGGCTACATGCTATGGCTTGGCAGGAGTGGGAGATTTGATAACAACATGCGAAAGCGAGCACAGCAGGAACAGGTTTGTAGGGAAAAGGCTTGCGCAGAGCAGGAAGATTGAAGACATAAGCACAGAGATGAAAGGCATGATTGCAGAAGGAGTAGAGACGTGCAGAGCAGCTTATGAGATAAGCAAAAGAAAAGGCATCAAGATGCCCCTGACGGAACAAGTGTATAAAATTATTTATGAGGACAAAGGATTAAATAAGGCCATTTCGGACTTGTTAGAATCGGTATGACTATGCCCAAGCTAAAAATAGAATTTATTGCTCTGTAAACTCTTCGATTGTTTCTTTGAGCTCTTCATTAGGGCCTAGCTTGCCCTTGTGCCTTGAGTACTCCCTTGCCAATATCCAGAAAATCAGCCCCAGGCTTTTCTTGCCCTTATTGTTGCATGGAATCACTAAATCCAGTTTGCCGCATAGATTGTTTGTGTCGCATAGTGCCACCACAGGTATCCCGAGCCTTGCGGCGTCCTGAACGGCATTCCTATCGGGCCATGCATCCGTGACTAGTATTATTTTCACTTCAAAATAGCTCTCGAGGTTGGGGTTTGTCAAAATTCCGGGAGGGTATCTGCCAGCAAAAACCTTGCATCCAGTATTCTCTCCAAATTTAGTCACTGGCTTCCAGCCGTTCTCTCTTCTGCTTACAATCAATATATCTTCAGGGTCATATTGGGCTAAAAAGCTTGCTGCAACGGATATTCTATCATCAATTTGTTGAAGATTAAGAACAGAAAGCCCATCCGGCCTTGTCTTATATATGAACTGCTCAAGCTGTTTTGTCTTGAATTTTGTTCCTATATGTATGCCTGACTTCAAATACACGTCCGTCGCAACCAAAAACTTTTCCTTGTTTGTCATTTTATAAGTATAAACAGTCCAGAACTCTGAACTGCATTTTTATTGCCTCAGCAGTAATGCGCGAAACTGCGCGTCGGCATTGCAACAAAAGAATAAGAGCTTGTTTAAAAAGGTTTCCTGTTTTTTCAGTTTTGTGTAAAAACTCGCTTTGCTCGGGGAAAGCAAAAATACTCGAACAAAGTTCGGTACCAACTCCGTAGGTTCCCATTGCAATTCCCTTTTTGCCTGCTGGAAGTTTTGAAGATGCTCCCAAATAAAGATGCCAAACCTGCTTTTACACAAAGCCGAAAAGCAGCCAGCGTTCAAATTTTGCTTCGCAAGGGTTAGCAGCCAGCGAAAAGCAACAAATTAATTCGATTGATTTTTATGGGCTTAACTTCGTGAAACTTCTCGCCCAGTAATTATCATAGTGCAGTATAGGTCATGTCCCGCAGGGAGTGTCCCATTGACCTCTTTTTATGTGTCGGGCAAATGGGCGCTCGCCCTAAGGCTGCTAACCCTCATTTTAGCCCTACCTAAAAAACTGCCACCAAAACAATTAAAAAAGAACACATCTTACTGTAAAGAATGAAAGACTATAAGGATATGCTTAGCGAAGCGAGAAAAAGCCTTCCTGAAGTGGTATTTATCAAGGAGAGGTTTGAAATACCTAAGGTGATGGGGCATATTCAGGGCAATAAGACCATTATAAGCAACTTCCTGCAGATAGCTTCTTCCCTCAGGAGAAATGTTGATCACATGCTCAAATATGTTCTGAAGGAGCTTGCAACTCCTGGAGAGATCAAGAAAAGCGGTGCCTTGATAATGGGCACGAAAGTACCTGCAACTAGGATAAATGAGAAAGTAAGGCAATATGCTAATGAGTTTGTCTTATGCCCGGAATGCGGAAAGCCCGACACTAAAATAGAGAAGGAAGGAGAGCTGAATTACATAAAGTGCACAGCCTGCGGGGCTAAGAATTTTGTGAAGGCTAAGATTTAGCCAAACCACCTTCCCAATCCCTCCTGCCTCTCATTCTCTTTCCCAAAAATGCTGTCCACATGCGATTTGGTCAAATCGAGAGTCTGCTTTAGATAAACCGGCAGATTGTATTTCTCTGCTAATGACAGCGCAGGCTCGAGATATTTGATGATTGACCCTTCTGTAACGGTAAATATGATCCTTCCGTCGCATTTGAGGCATTTTCCGACTAACGGCGGCCTTCTGTATTTATGATTGCATTTGCTGCACCTGAATTGCTGCGTGGAGAATTTCCTGAGGTTGCCTTTTATATCCCTGATAAGGTGCTTTTCTATAACTAATCTGGCAACATCAGAAGCGTCGACTGCCCTTATCTTGTCAGCCAATTCCATCTGGCCTTTGAGCTTGTCCTCCATCGAAGGCAGTGTCTTGTAGGAAGAGCACCTCACTCCGGCATTTATATTTGACACGTCGTGGGTAAATCCGAAGTTTGTGTAATGGTTTTTTGTGCTCAATCTTGAGGAAAATTTTTCTATAGGGATTTTTGACGGCTGCCGGTATTCCATACATGCCTTATAAAATTCCAGAGGGTATCTCCATGAAACATCAACATCAAAAAGCATGTCATCAACTTCAGATGGGATTATTTTTGAAGTGAGTACAAGGGGTGCATCCTGAGTGGATCCCCTTGAGTTCGGCAGAAATTCCCTTGAAAAATTGAGCAGGGCGTCCATCAGCAATGTTGCGGAGGCTTCGTCGCCGTCGCAATCTCTTCTGGTAGCAGCGTGCATCATTGGATGCGCGTAAAAGCATTGGGTTTTCGAAAATCCTACCAGTCTCCCTACTACTCCCGCAGATGTGTGCGGTGCCAGAATCAGGAATAGTTCTCCTGTCAGGTCATACTCGGACTTGGCATTATAATACGGCCGCAACCCGTACATTTTCTCCAGCATTTCATCTGTAAATGCTGCGACTCTGAAGAATATCTTGTCGGCGCCAAGCTCCGGGGCGTCCGTGCAGGAAGGAAGAATAATATCCTGAGGAAATATTTCGAGGAGCTGGTTGCCGTCTTTAAGTTCGTTTCCTTTATAGTCAAATAAGTAACCCATCTCCTTAAGCTTCTCTATAGGCGTGCCTATTTCTTTTGGCTTGAAGTGGGTTATTGGAAGCTGGGTCATGTCATACCTTGTTGTTCCGTCCTTGTTTACATAAACCTCATTTTTTGCCCTCAGTACTCCTTTCATAAAATTTTCAGGAATGTGCTTTTTGTTTGACGTGCCTCTGACCCCTTTAATCAAGTCCGGGTAAACCTGCATGCCAAGCTTTTTTAGCGAATGCTCAAAATAATGGTTTATAGCTATGCTCTGCCTCATGTACATAGCGGCTGCGCCGTGCTGGCATTTTTCATTGATTATTACGCCGCAGATTTTGCAGTAATGCCTTGGAGCCGTTTGTGAGAGGCATTTTTCGCATTTGCTGAATATTGTTTGGGTGTTGCAGGATTCGCACTGGTAGACAGGAAATTCTGCAGTCACCTTTCCGGCTTCCAATGCGCTTAAAAATGAGCGCATTTTGCCGCCTTCCTCCCCGACAGGAAATAGTGTGTGAGGATCTCCGTCAAGCTTTCTTATTTTGCCCTTTTCGGGCCTTCCCATCCTGGCGCCTATAAAAGTTCCGGATTTGTCCCTTATTTTTATTCCGGAGAGCTGGCTGATGAATTCTAAAATAGATATCTCTAAATTTTGAGGGGGTTTTTGTTTGTCTTCTTTGTAGTCCAGGCCTAAAGTGGAGGCTGTTGCATGTGCATCTTCTGCATCTATTACTATAAACTCGTTGTTGATAACTCTGTGGGGAATTCCTATAAGCTCCATTACCCTTTTGCAATTTTCATCATTTTCTCCTATAATCTTGGTGATTGCTGTAGAGATACGCTCGATTGTGGATTTTTTAAGCCACTTGCACAACGCCAGTATATCATCTTTAGACGCCAAGCTCCAGTGGTAGGTGAAGAAAGGATGCAGCGGCACTTTAAGTCTTTGTGCCAGTTTTACGGCAGTCTCTGCAGAAGGCCGAGCCATTAGGAAGGTTGATACGGAGGTTTCCAGTTCTTCCTTGCCGGAGCCGATGAGTTCCGCAAGCTTGTAAAAATCAATTGCCCCAAATAATGAAACAGTCGCTTCCTCCACTTCCAATGCCCACCATTCCTCGCAATAGCCGCATGGGACCAAAGGATGTGCTCTGTTTGAGAAATCACCGTAGCTTATCAGTATGTCCCCTAAGAATAATATTTCTGCAATGCTTTCATTTGTTTCTTTGGCAATCTGCTCGGAATTGAGTCTTACAACATCTCCATTCTTTAGTTTTACTATAGGTCCCTCAATGGTGTCACAGACGGTTATTGATGCTGCCTTGCCGGGCCTTTCCATCTTGAGCTGCGTGCCTGTCGCTATAAACTTGTTTAGGACATGCATTGTTGAGGGGTGTATGGAAGCTGCAGAATAGCCTGAAGTTCTGCATTTGCCATATCTTAGCCTAAATCCTCCTGCTCTCAGCGGATGTGTCAGGACAGGTCTTCCGGAAACCAAATCCTGTATATAGGTGTAGTTTGGGGAAATCTTGTCTTTTTCCTTGCTTGTTTTTTCCTTGGATTTTATTTCCTTCTGCAGGTCCACAAACTCCTTAAGGAACTCCCAGTTGCCGAGCCCGAATTCGTCCTTCCATTTTTTAATGTTAGACCATACTTTGGATGCTTTTTGCGCAATGCATTCTCCGACAACAAGGCACACGCCGTTTCTTATTTTATTTGTCTCAACCCTGTCCAGATCCTTATAATTAGACACTTCAATATCCTCTGACGGGTCGCCGTCTATCTGCACCGGAAGGCGGCTTACAAGAAAAATTATTTCCTGCTCGCTTGGCAGGTATTGGAGATTGGTAATCCTTTCATGATAATCATAAAGTTCTGTGAATGTTCTCCTTGATTCCTTTTCATCCGGATCGTATGCATCATATCCCATGTTTAGTCTTATGTAATCTGCCAGAATAACTGAGACCGCGCCTGCAGTTCCTCCTGCGCTCCTTATGGGTCCCGAGTACATAAGGCAGAAATAGTCCTTATTATCCCTCCGTTTTTTGATTTTAAGCTCTACAAAACCTTCTAAAGGCGATGAGACTATTCCGAGTGTCAGGTAAGCTATGCCTATTCTTATTCCAGCTTCCATAGCCTTGATTTTTGAGTTGAACTTGCACAATTTTTCCTGTGCTACCTCCAAAGAGATTTTTAATGCAACCCTCCAATCAAGTTTTCCATATTCACCTTCAAGCTCATAAATCCTTGAAGGTATGCCCTTTCCTATAATCTCCGGCACAGCTGCGCTGACCAGCCCTTCCACACGCTCTGCCATTGTTTTAGCCAAAGGTATTGCTGTCTTTGTTTCCGGATCATATCTTAGGGCTCTCGCTTCATTTGCAAGAGCATAGCATCTTGCCAGATTCTCGAAAATTTTATCAAAATAATTTTCAATCTGCTCCATTTTACTGCCCAAATTTTAGTATTTTAATCTCCCTGGTCTTTAGGTTGACTATAGGGACCCTGCTCGGCTCGGGGTTGTGCCCTACTTTCTCCTGAAAAGCAGTCTTGCTCTGCCAGCAGCTCCCGCAAATCATGGTGACATTCCTGTAGTTGCCGTGGATTGATTTATGTATATGCCCGCTTATGAAAAAATCAGGCACCTTCTCTATGACCAAGTAGTCCTTTCGGATGTCGGGAATATAGAGTGTGGATGTGTGGGTCGGTGCCAAATGCCTTCTCTGCAGCAGGAATTTCATGATTAAATCTGCGCGGTCATATCCTCCATTGTTCCTTAAGTAGTCTACTTCTGCAACAAAATGATCAAAAGAATATCCATGATAGAGAAGCACGTCAAAGCCCGAAAAATTTTCAGATGAGTGTATGTTGACTAAAGCAGGGTTGGATACTATAGTGGCATTTTCCAGCTCAAATAATGGGGCTGAAAAATGCCTTGAAAAGGGAGGCTGTGGCTCTGCTACCCTTACAGCATCATGATTGCCCGGGCATAAGATTAAAGGTATGGACTTGGGGATTTTCTTGAGTAGCCTTGCGCATTCTTTGTACTGCTCATATATATCTTTTATTTCAAGCTCCTTATCCTGCTCCGGGTAAATGCCGCAGCCGTCCACCAAATCCCCCACAATAAAGATATATTTGACGTTTCTTGCTATGTGCCTTTGCGCCTCATTTCCCATGTCACAGTTTATCCAGCTTAAGAATTTGTTAAATTCCTCGGGAAGGAATTTTGAAGAGCCTACATGAAGGTCTGAAAGGAAGATGCAGTAGGATTCGTCCTCTGCCCTCTTAAGTTCTGCAAGAGGTATGTCCGGCCAAAGAATGTTGTTTGCAAACATTATTCCGTCGCCATTCACGCCGGTTATTCCTATTACTTCGTCCAGAACCAAATTGTCGGCAGCCCTGAACATTTCCATTTTATTTTTGCTGACAAGGACATTTATTGAGCCGGTCGGGTCCTCTATAGTAATTATCAGGTTTTTGTTTTTTGTGAGCTGCTTGTCATTTACAATGCCTATAATAGAGATATTCTCCTTGTCTTTCTTTGAAAGCACCTTGCTTATGCTTGTTGTATTTGCAAGCTCAGTCCGGTTTCTAAGGAGATTTTCAATGGATTTGTAGCGGTTGGTGTAATAATCAACAAAGTCCTGAAATTCCCTCTTTTTAACTTCCTCTTTGTAGGAGAATATAACTTTAACACTTTGCTTTGGAATGTTTTGAGGCACTTCTTTTTTCTCAGGAGCCTGCATAAGGTAATCTGCATAGCTGCCATTCAGGGGTTTGCCTTTCTCTGACATTACTTTAGACCTTTCAAGCTCCAGCCAGTTTATTCCGTCAATATGGATGCTGGAAAGTATAGTGTTAGTATCCTTGCCAAACACAAGCACATCATCAGAAAATTTTTTTGATATGATATCATAGATTTTGGTGAGACTCTGCTCGTCGTCCAGCTGCTCCAGCAAATCCGGCCCTAATAACACCCCTTTTTTTAGCAGGAAAGCCACCACTTCTTTTTTCTTTGACTCCTCTCCCATACGGCATCATACTCCCAGTTCCGCTTCTAGAAATTTTCTTATTTTTGGAAGTGAGTCCTTAGGTATGCTTAGATAAAGCTCCCTTGTCCTCCCATACCTTCCTTTGGAGATTATCTTTGCATTTACGATTCCGAGCATGTCATACTCTGCCAGAATATCAGACAACCTTCTTTGTGTCAGGGGCCTTATGTTTAGTTTTGAGCATAATTCTGTATAACAATTGTAAATATCGCCGGTGAATATGGGCTCTGATTTGCTGGATAGTATTATTATAGATAGTATTGTAAGCTGGTATTGCTTTGGCTGGGTGGAGACCACATCGTAGATCCTGTCTTTGTCTATTTTTGTTTCGGCCTCATCTATGTGAGGAAGGGATACTCGCTTTGCGCCGGCTCTTTCTGCAATTTCACCAGATACCCTCAAAAGCTCCAGGGCCCTTCTTGCATCGCCGTGCTCTCTTGCTGCAAATGCCGCACATTTTTCTATTATGCCGTGGTCAAGCACACCATCTTTGAATGCTATTTTTGCCCTTTCTTTTAATATATCTTGTATCTGATAGGCATTATAAGGCGGAAAAACAATTTCTTCCTCTGACAAAGAGGATCTGACTCTTGTATCAAGCATATCAACAAAAGTCAGGTCGTTGGATATCCCAAGTAGTGTGACTTTAGAATTTGTGCTCTCATGCATTCTTGTAAGGTTGTATAGAAAGCCGTCGCCTATTTTGTTGGCAAGATAGTCAATTTCATCCAGTATTAGTAGTGTTGTGCCGCTGCTTTTTTCCAGAATGCCAAAAAACATTTTATAAATCTCTTGTGTGGGCAAGCCCGTCGGAGGAACATTTTTGCCGAACTCTCTTAATAATTGAGATATTAGCCTGTATTCGGTGTCGGCAGTCCTTTTGAGCTTACAGTTAGTGTAGATTATTTTAAGCCCGATCATTTTTTTAGATGCAACCGATAACAGCTCAGAAGCGGCATATCTCGCGCTTAGCGTCTTTCCGGTGCCTGTATTTCCGTAAAGGAAAAGGTTAGATGGCTTCTCAGATTTCAGGGCGGGGGCTAAAGTCGTTGCGATTTGTTTTATCTGCTCATCCCTATGCAAAATAGACTCGGGGGTGTAATTTGTTTGCAGCACTTCTTTTTTATTGAATAAAGATCCCTTGGCAAGAAAATTTTCAAAAAACCCCCCCAAGCCTTCAGTTACCATAACAATTCCATAAGAAATGAAGGTTTATATTAATTTAGATTATGAAAAGATAATTTTTAAAAATCTATTTTATAGAGATTGTCAGTCCAACCCCTTCATTTCTTATGGAACTGAGAATAAAATTATATTAATATAATATATATTATTATTTTTCTATATAGAAATTAATTATTATAAAAATAGATAAAATAAAAAAAAGGCGCGTTCCAAAGGAAACTGAGGGGTAACACTCATAACTTTTAATGTTATTTTTATTACTTTATAATAATAAATAACACAAAGATTTTTAAAGAAAATTACCTCTCTTCAATCTTATGTTGAAATTAAGAAATATGGAAGCCGCCGAACTAGGGCTTAATAGTTATGAATATAAGGTCTGGATTGCCCTCCTTTCAAGGGGCAAATCGACTGCAGGAGAACTCTCTAATATGTCTAATGTTCCCAGGTCCAGGAGTTATGATGTTCTTGAGTCTCTAAAAAAGAAGAAATTTATCTTAACCGAGCATGGAAAGCCTATAAAATATATAGCAATATCTCCTGCCGAAGTTATTAAACTGGTAAAGAAAAACATATCTAAGGAAGCAAAGCACGAAATGATTAAAATTGCTGATCTAAAAGGCACACCGTTTTTTAACGAGGTTGAAAGATTATACTTAAGTGGTGCAGCCTCGGCAGCATCCAACACTTTTTGTTCCTTGCGCGGAAGGAACAATATCTACAATCACTTATCTGTCTTAATAAAAAATGCGCGCAATTCTGTCCTTATAATAACCACAGCCAAAGGCTTGATTACAAAATTAAGATTACTGGGCTCGGCATTCAGGGAAGCTGGGAAAAAAGGAGTGAAGATAAGAATTGCTGCCCCTTTGACTCCTGAAGCGGATAATATAGTTAAAGAATCAAAGAGCTTTATTGAGGTAAAAGATATAGGTGCCAGAGCGAGATTCTGTGTTGTTGATAGAAAGGAAATATTATTCATGGTTTCAGATGAAGGGGTTCATCCCGCTTATGATGTCGGAATCTGGGTAAAAACTCCTCTTGCAAGGGAGATAGGAGAAAAATTTCTCAATTTATGGGGAAAGACAGAGCACCAAACTAATATTTAACAAACAGGGCATTGTGTAAAAAGCAGGTTTGGCATCTTCATTTGCGGGCATCTTCAAAAATTCCAGTAGGCATGCTCGAACAAAGTTCGGCACCACATGGGTGGAAAAGAAAATTGTAGCGGAGGAACCTACGGAGTTGGTACTGAACTTTGTTCGAGTATTTTTGCTTTCCCCGAGCAAAGCGATTTTTACACAAAGCCATGTTTTTTGTCTTTTCCTGAAATAATTTCCCCTTTCAAATAATTTTCGATTTTCACCATC
>CAYVTQ010000022.1:0-23064 GCA_964454865.1 uncultured Methanosarcinales archaeon | reverse complement strand
GCCAATGCAGTTGAGCAGCAGCTTGATATTATCATCAGCGCCTTGGGAGGGGCAGTTGGAAGTGTATCAGAAGCGCCTCCTCAGCCGCCGCAAGGGCCTAGAGGGCAGGGATTGGGACGCGACACTTTCTTAGGCGGAACGAGATTGGCTTCAGGAGGTGCAGTGGGTGGAACAAGATTAGAATCTGCGACTGAAGTAAGTGTCCAACAAACTTCTGGAGAGCCAGAAATGGATATAGAGGCGGAAATGCTTAGATTAATTGAACAAGGATCAGGGGAAATGCCAAAGATGGATGAGGCAATGCTGAACTTATTGCAGCAAGAGAGAGGGCAAGAAGAAAAGAGTGATGAATATTGGAAACGACGAAAGGAAACTTCTTTTAGTAAGGGTGTAGGAGATGGGCAAGTAGGAAATCAGATGTCGCTGCCAGATGTCTCTGATGTGCCCGAAGAGCTTAGTGGGCTCAAGAAAGAAATAACAGATAGCTATAAGACAGGATATGACAGTGCAATAAATAGTTTAGGAAAACATGTTCTTGATGCTGTAACAATAAACTTCAAAGGCCAGCCTACAAAGCTTAGAGAGTGGTTAAACAACAGAGAAGAAAAGTCAATTCAGAGCTTGGTTAAAATCGGCAAACAAGCAGTTTCAGCGGCACAATTTCAAAGAGTAATAAAACTGCTTTATCGAGGGAGAAATGAGAATGAGAAAGAGATTTTTAATAGATCCAGCGAAGCGCTCAGAGGCATTGCGGATTATTATAAAAGGGAGAGGATTGACATACCTATAATAAATTTTGTGAGAATACTGTTTGCAGCAATTAGGAATTTATAGATTATTTTAGGTGATTCAAAATGGCAACAAAAAGAAAGCAAATAAGCAGGCAGATAGCAGCAAGAAGAAGGGTGTATTACGCTCAGCAGTCTAAACCAGCAATAAGATATAGAAGAGAGTTAAAGGAAAGAAAAGAGCCTAGAATTCTGTCTCCCAGGCAATGGATGATGGGGAAATATGGTCATGCTCAAACCATAGCAGAAACTCAGCAGTCCAAACCAGTTGTAAAATATGGAAGAGAGCGCAAGGAAAGAAAAGAGCCTAGAGTTCTGTCTCCCAGGCAATGGATGATGGGGAAATATGGGATGCCAAGCGAATATGCAACCCTGAAATCCGCCCTGAATTTCAAAGCCAAAACAGCTGAGCTGAGGGAAAGGATGGCCAATAATGATCAAGATGCAGTCAACAGCTTCTACAACGAGATGGCAACAGAAGCAAGGAACCTGATAGAGGCAATGGGCAGGGATAAGATAAAGGGAAGATTCAGCCAGCAGCAGCTTGCTGTGGTCAATGGCGCAATGAAGACAATAGTTACCATAATTAACCAATTCAGCATAAAAACAAAGAGAACACAGGTTATAGAAACGCTGCAAAGAGTGGCTATAAAGAGGCAGGCTGAGGAAGTAATAAAGGAAATGCGAGCATTTAGCGCGGCATTAAAAGAAGCTAAAGGCATATTAGGAGAGCAATAAGCACATGAATGCAAGATTACAGACATTAGAAGTTATTGAAAAGATTATTGTTAAGATAGAGGAATTTGCAGGAATACTGGAAAGCAGCCCTGAAAGATTAGCCAATGTAATGCAGGAATATCAAAGCCTGAAAGCTGAATTGCAGGATGCTATCTACAATGCTTTTGCTGTTAAAAGAATAACCTGCTCTGAATATGAAAGATTGTTAAAATCCCTTGAGAGTATGCTTGATATACCCGCAAGAATTGAAATAAATCGCGTTGAAGATTACAATGAAGGAGGCAAAAATGGCAAGACTATATTTTTTGCAGTTAGGGATGCAAAACAGAAGTATGAAAAATACTGGGTGCAGCTATTAACAGAAATTGAAAATAAGAGAGTTTATCTAAAAAATATTGAAGGGGAAAATGATTTATTTCCAAAACCTAATCATGAAATATCTTTTTCATTTACGCTTGAAGATAACAATCTCAGTCCGGGCACTTATACAATTTATGTGTATATTCTGCCGTTGTATTTGAATGCAGGTATTACCGACAAGTTATGGATTGAGCATGTTGAGATGGGTATGTCAAAAGAAGAGCAAAGAAAGGAGGCTGCAATGAGCGATGAAGTTCGACAGGTGCTTCAGGAATTGCGCGCAACACGCCAGCAGATAGCGGAAGCAAAGAAAATACTGGAAGAATAATAAAATTCTTATGGCAGATCAAACATCAAGAGTTACAGAAGAATTTTATCAAGCAATAGCTCGATTAGAGATTGAGTTAGCAGCCAATCCCCACAAATTAGCTGAAATAAGCGCTAAAATCAGAGATGTGAAGCAAACATTTGAAGATGATGTTGCAAAGGCTATAGAGCAGGAAAGGGCATCCGGCAGCATGGATGATTCAAAAGCTGATCGTCTGTACAAGGCGTTTAGGATTGAGCATCTGAAGCCTCCGCCTCCAGAAGAAATGTCCTGGGAAGAAAAGGCGTTGGTTGCAACGGTTAATAAGTGGTGGGAGATTGGCGCACAGACTAATGAATATAACTATCGACAATTGCTCGGCATGGCAAAGGAAATAGGACTCAATGCGGAATTTTATCGTCTTGGTAACTGGATGGAAAAGGTAAATGCCCTCAACATTATAAAAACTACAAATACCCCCACTGCCTTCGCTGCTGACGATCGCATTTATACCTTCAGACCTGAGGGATACGGTGGAGGTTGGTTTGGATACCGAGGGTTGAAACATGTCAATGGTCCTGATTATCTATGGATTTTGCCTGCTGATCCCAACTCCCGCGAATCTAGTACTATTCGGGGTTTATTGCCGCTTATGTTTAAGGATATTGAGAAAATTCCTTCTGAGAAACCATATTTTGTCCGTGCATACAGGGCTTTAGAGCTTGTGTCTATAGCTGAGCCTAATAGATATTTACGGACTTCACTTGGGTATATCCATGTTCAAGGCTCTTCTGCCCCTAACCTGCCGCTTCCGCCGGCTTATGACGATTTATTGAGAGAAAAAGGGGTAAACAAGCCCAAAGGCACGCAGGCACAGGCGGATTTCGTCCTAAAATACTCGATGGCAATAACCAAAAGGGAAACTTTCGGTGATTTTATAAGAGAAAATGAAGGAACTGCCGTCGGATATGAAGGTGACAAAAAATTTAAGCGTGGTGCTGGCTGGTATGTCATCTTTCCAATAGGAAACCAATATTTTGCATTCTTAAACCCTTCAGGAATTATCAAACTCAGTGGCACTCCTAAGCAGACAATTCAAAATATTTTCGACCCTGCCGAAGAAGGATTTTGGCCAGATACAATAAGAGAGATGCAAATCATAAAGCCAGCCCGCTGTGAGAAAATAGGAGATCATGAGTGGGAATTGGCGGAAAAGGGAATATTGGATATTAAAAGATAGTTAAGAGAATAAAAATGCCATCAAGACAAATATCAAGGGTATTTGAAGAATTCGATAAGGCAATGGCTCAATTAGAGAATGAGCTATTAGCCAATCCTCTTGGATCAGCCGAAATAAGCGTTAAAATAAGAGAGATGAATCGTGCATTTAAAGCTGATGTTGCAAAGGCTATAGAGCAGGACAGGGCAGCAGGCAGGATAGATGAGTCAAAAGCCGATGAGATGTGCAAGGAGTTTGGAATTGAGCATCTGAAGCCTTCTCCCACATCCAGTCGTGCATTAAGCGACTTCCTCCAAAAATACTCAATCGCAATAACTAATCGGCTGACATTTGGGAATTTTATCGAAAAAAATAATGGCGCGAATGTTTCATTTTCAGAGCAAGAAAAGCCAGTGCGTTTCAGGCTGGCTTATCTAAGCTGGTTCGTCCTGTTTCCGTTGGATAAGGGATATTTTGTTTTTTTGGATCCAACGGTATCGAAAGAAATAGCTGGCGAATCTGCGCGGCCATTATATCGAATGTTTTTGATCTTGCTGAGGACAATATATGGCCTGCTGCCACAGAACAGATGGAGATAATTAAGCCAGCCCTCTGCGAAAGAGTAGGAAATTTTGAATGGAAATTGGCGGAAAAAGGTGTGATAGCTGTAAAAGGGACTGCAGGGGCTGACAGCACAATATTTCCCTTCTCCAAAATAAGAGCAAAGTTAGAGCCTATAAAAAACACCAATGAATGGCATAATTTCATAAGAAGGTATAGGGGGAAATCGGAGAATCTGCCGCGTTTTATAGCTGAAATTGATAAGGCTGCGAAGGAATATCCTTCAAGGAAAAAGAATCTGGATGAAATAAGAGAAATAGCGGAAAGAGTGGATTATTCTCTCGATATAATATTCAGCATCAGCAATAACAGCGCCAAGACAGCAAAAGATATGCCTTTCTCCTTTTATTCTGGATTATGGCAGCAGCTTGCCGAAGATAAGGTCTCCCCTCAAGGTTTCTTGAGCCAGTTGGATGAGTCACTAAAATGGGGCATGAGGGACATTCCCGCTAACATTGCTTTCTTAAAGGCTGTGGGCATACCAGAAGACATATTGAATTGGGTTGGGAAAACATTTGAAGCCTTTATCAACAATAAAATTACGCCTTACGTTGACTATGCAAGGAAAAGGCTGGGGGAGCCTTAAACTCCGCAAAGAGAAAAACGCCGACAGGCTGGCATTGAGCCAACAAGCCGGCAGCGTGCCGCAAAAGCTAAAATAAACAGCCAAGCTTGATGGCAGCCCGCAGCGAAGAGGAGTCTTTTCAATACCACCGGTTTAAAAGTAATATTTAAATACTAGTATTACTTTATTACTTCTATGGAAACAGTCAAGACAATTAAAGGCATAAACGAAGAGGTTTGGCAGGAGTTCAAGAGCATGGCGGCCCGCAATAATGTCAAGATGGGCAGGTTCTTTGAGGAGATTGTCGAGGAATACAAGAAAAAAAGCAGAAGCTTTTGGGATGATATACTTAAGGGAGAGCCTGTCTTGAGCAAGGAAGAGGCTGCTGCCATGATGGGAACAGTAAAACGCTTAAGGAGCGAATACGGGTTTAGAAAATAAAATGACTCTTTTGCTGGACACCTCAATCCTGATAAGCATAGAAAGAAAAGAGAAAGATATAGTCTCAAAAATGAGTGAGATAAGCAATGCCCATTACCAGCATCCTTTAATCTCTTTTATAAGCTATTTTGAATTTTATTCCGGATTAATGGAAAAGAATGTAAAAAATAAGCAGATAATGATTCAGTTTATAAATAAATTTAACTGCCTTAAAGCCTCAAGCGCAACAGCGCAAATCCTTGCGGAGCTCAAATATAAATATGAAAAAAGAGGGGTTACTGTGCCCCTTGCTGACATGATAATTGCCTCACAGGCAAAAGAGCATAATCTCACTTTAGTCACTGCAGACAAATCCTTTGGGAAAATAGAGGATATAAGCAAGATAATCATAGATTTTGAGCAATAAATTTTAGTAAACTTTAAATATAAGTTCTTATACATCACTAATATTAAGACATAAAAGTGATTTAAAATGGAGATTCAAGAGCTTGCCAAAAGGCTGGAAGGGCTGCAAACGGTTTCCACCATAAACAAGACTCTGGGCGTAGGGAGAAGAGCCTCAATAAATTATGTTTCAAAGCTTAGAAAAGCAGGGTATGTTGAAACTAGCTATGGGCATAATAAGATAAGAATGTATAAAATAAGCCCAGTTAAAATTATTAGCATTGGCAATGACGGATTGATAGAAACAATAAATAAAAATTCCAAAGTAAATTTAGTATTGCCGTACTATCACAGGGTGTATGGGCATAAAATCAGCGTAGAAGAGGCAATTGTCAGGGCTGTAGGGAGCGGGCATTTCAGAACAATACTGGCTTCATTAGGCTTGTTCAGCAAAATAAAAAGCTGGCATTTGCTGCGTGTCATGGCTGAAAAGGAAAAAATAGGGAGAAAAATAGGCGCCTTATATGATATTGCCAGGCAGATAATGAGAGTTAAGAGAATGGATAAACGGACAAGAAACACCCTCTTTAGAAGCAAAGTCCTGTCAAAGTTTATAATTGAAAACTTTAAGAGCAAAAATTTTATTGAAATTCAAAAAATGTGGAATATTTATGTTCCATTCAACAAGGCTGATTTGGAGGTTTATAAAAAATGATTAATATTGAGCAGCAAATAGGCTTTTTCAAGATTATTGGAAAAGAATTAGACAGAAGGATTGAGTGCATTGTCATAGGCGGCTCTGCAATGCTATTTTATGGGGCGAAAAAAGTAACGAAGGATGTAGATATAGTTTTTTTATCGAGAAAGGATATGGAACTTGTAAAAAGCGCATTGGAAAAGAGCGGTTTTGCAGAAAAAAAGCATTTGAGAAAAATCTTCAGGCATTATGAGGATACTGAATCAGATCCTATTATGATGGAAGGCCACAATACAAGATTCGACCTCTTTGTGAATGAAGTCATAACAATGAAGCTGACAGACAGCATAAAGGAAAGAGTAAAAGAAGTTCATGAATTTGACAATTTCGTAGTCAAAACCTTAAGCCCAGAAGATGTTATAATGTTCAAGTGCGCAACAGAAAGGGAAAGGGACAGGGATGATGCGCTGGAGCTAATAAAAAAATTCAACATAAACTGGAATATTATAATAGAAGAAGGCATTGCTCAAACCAAAATAGGCGGTGATGTTTATCCTGTTTATTTATTTGACTTTTTGTCAGAATTAAAAGAAGACCTAAAAGCTGATATTCCAGCAGAAGTGATTAAAAAAATCAGAAAAATTGGTGAAGAGATTATGGTAAAGAAGATAAAGTCAGGAAAAAGTGTTAGAGTAGCAAAATTTGCAGATAAAAATAAATAATTTTATTAACAAATTAGCAACTAATCCACAAAAATGCAAGAAACCATGCCGGAATCAGGGAGCCAGCAGGCATTGCAGCAGGAGCTTTTAAAGCCGCTCCAAGCCAAGCCCACAAGAATAAACAAATTAGTTCTTAACGGCTTCAAGTCTTTTGCAAAGCACACTGAAATCCTGTTTGGAGGCAGCTTCAACTGCGTTCTTGGCCCAAATGGCTCCGGCAAATCAAATATTCTGGACAGCCTGTGCTTTGTTCTCGGCAAGAAATCATCAAGGGAAATGAGGGCAGAAAAAACAGCCAATCTGATATACAACGGCGGCAAGTCAAAGCAGCCTGCCAAAAAGGCGGAAGTGTCAATATATTTTGACAACAGCAGCGGCACCTTCCCGACGCAGGACAAAGAGGTAAAAGTGAGCAGGATAGTCAAGCCAAGCGGCCAGTCGGTCTACAGGATAAATGATGGGGCAAGGACAAGGCAGCAGGTGGTTGATCTGCTGTCACTGGCAAAAATCAATCCGGACAGCTACAATATAATCCTGCAGGGAGACATAATAAGGCTTATCGAGATGCGCCCCGATGAAAGAAGGATGCTGATAGAAGAGATTGCCGGGATATCCATCTATGAGGAAAAGAGGCACAAGGCAGACCTTGAGCTGCAAAAAGTTGAGGAGCATCTCAAAGAAACAGATATAGTGCTCACTGAAAGGAATACCTACCTCAAGGAGCTGAAAAAAGACAGGGATCAGGCATTGAAATACAAGGATATGAGCGACAGGATAAGGATGAACAAGGCATCTTACCTTAAAATCCAGATAGACAGGAAGGAGAAGGAAAAGAATGACATTGAGGAAAAACTGGGCAGGAGCGATGGCGAGCTCGGGAAAATAAGGGGGAAGATAGCTGAATTCAAGAAAGACAATGAGGAAAAAAAGAAAAAAATCGAGGATATAACAAAAGAGATAGAGGATAAGGGGGAGATTGAGCAGGTCAAGCTCAACAAGGAGATTGAGTCATTGAAGATAGAGCTTACAAAGAACAGTTCAAGGA
Organism: uncultured Methanosarcinales archaeon; assembly: GCA_964454865.1. Classification (GTDB taxonomy): domain Archaea; phylum Nanobdellota; class Nanobdellia; order Woesearchaeales; family GW2011-AR4; genus JACOZO01. The sequence goes on along the minus strand of CAYVTQ010000022.1, from coordinate 15,177 downwards.
TAGAGGCGTGCAGGAGCGAGATTGAAAGGATTAAGAAGAGAAGGGAGGACCTGAAAAGCAATATTGGGGAGATTGACGAAAAGATAAAGCTGATGGGAAAGCAAAAAGCGGATTTTGAGCGCGCAATCCTGTCTAAGGAGAAAGAAAGGGACTCGCTGCACAAGAAGCTTATGGAACTCAAGAAAAAAAGCAACCTGGAGGAGGCATCCGGCATAGAAAGCAGGATAGAGGCTGTTGACAAGACTGCAGAGGAAATGCAGAAAGAGATAAACTCGCTCAGGGAGAAGCAGCACAATGTCATAAGGGAGAATGACAGGCTCCAGCACGAGATAAGGCTTATAGACGAGAAAATAAACAAGGTTGTCGACACTGAAAATGAGTACAAGAAAAAAAGCGAGGAGCTGAATTCAAAGCGCCAGGAATTCAAAAAATCCACTTTGGAGCTGAACAAAAGGCTTGATGAAGACTCCCTGATTGCAGCGCAGCTTTCTTCCAACAGGGTTAAGCTTCATGAATTAAATGAGGAGCTTACATCATTAAAGGCAAGGGATTTTGGAGCTACAGAAAGAAAGCTCGGAGACATTGCGGTGTCAAAAATCCTGGAGCTTAAAAGCAAAAAAAGGGGAATTTACGGGACTGTCGCGGAGCTAGGGAATGTAAGCTCAAAATACACAATGGCCTTGGAAGTCGCAGCAGGCCCAAGGCTGAAGAGCATTGTCGTTGAGAGCGAAAAGATAGCGGCGGAGTGCATAAGGTACCTGAAGGACAACAGGCTGGGCACAGCAACTTTCTTGCCCCTGACCAAGCTCGAGGAAAGAGAGTCAAAAAAGGATATAAATAGCCTTGCAGGGGCCAGGGGCAGCCATGGGAAAGCTATAGACCTAGTGACTTTTGACCCGAAATTCAAGAAGGTATTTTCATATGTTTTTGCCAATACTATAGTTGTTGACAGCATTGATGTTGCCGTAAGGCTTGGAGTCGGAAATGCAAAATTTGTGGCTTTGGACGGAGATGCTGCTGAAATGAGCGGAGTGATGCACGGCGGATTTAGGGACAAGAAAAGGCACGGCGTGGGGTTCAAGGAGCAGGAATTATCAGGGGATATCGGCAAGGCAGAGGCAAAAATTGCAGAGCTTAAGGGAATAATAGACATTCTTGAGAAAAGGCGCATGGAAAATGAGGATGCAATAGCCTCATTAAGGGAAAAGAAAGCTTCCCTGGAAGGAGAGATAATAAAAGAGGAGAAGCTGCTTGAGCTTGAGTCCGGCGATACCGCAATCTTAGAGCTTAAAAAAGCCGAGCTTAAGAAAAGCGAAAATTCGTTTGAAGGCGAGCTGAGAGCTATCGGCCTGAAAATTTCTGAGTCCAACTCAGAGCTTGCAAAGCTAAAGGCTGAGAAGCAGAATTTAAGAAGCCAGATAAGCCAGATGAAGAACCCGACTTTATTGGCTGAAATAAATGCATTCGAGCAGAAACTGCAGGAATTAAATGAGGAAATCCTGAAAATCCGCTCTGAATCAAAGAATATAGATACCCAGATTTCAAATATATTCAATCCGGAAAAGGAAAAAATCGACAGCATACTCAGGCAGATTGGCAAAGATGAGCCTGCATTTGGCAGTGAGTTAAGGGGATTGCAGGAAGCGGCAAAGAAAAATGAGGCAATGCTGAAGGAGAAAGAAAGCCTTGCAAGGGATTTCTACGCCAAATTCAAGGGATTGTTCGGGGAAAGAAGCAAAGTGACTGAGACAATACAGAAAAACGACTTTGAAATAGAAAAGAGGATAGAGGAAAGCAGGCAGGCAGAGATAAGATCCAACACGTTCTCATTGAAAAAAGCAGAGCTTGCAGCCATATTGGCGGGCTTAAGTGCTGAATTCCAGCAGTACGAGGGGGTGAAGCTTGATCTAGGCAGGACCGAAGACGAGCTTAGGAGCGAGATATCAAGATTTGAGAGGATGCAGGGTGAAATAGGCTCCGTAAATATGAGGGCGCTGGAAATCTATGAGGAAGTTGAAAAGCAGTACAATGAGCTGATGGATAAAAAGAAAAAGCTGGCAGGAGAGAAAGAAGATGTCCTGAAGATGATGTCGGAAATAGAAGGCAAAAAGAAGGAGCTTTTTGTGAAGACTTTTGAGGGGATAAACGGCAACTTCAAGAAATTCTTCAGTATGCTGTCTACAAAAGGAGGCGAAGCCAATCTGGTATTGGAAAATGAGGAGAATCCCTTCGAAGCCGGCGTGAGGATAAACGTAAAAATAGGCACATCAAAATTCCTTGACATCAGAAGCCTGTCAGGAGGGGAAAAGACAATGACGGCCCTTGCATTCATATTTTCAATACAGGAGTATGAGCCTGCTTCTTTTTACATACTTGACGAGGTTGACGCTGCCCTTGACAAGCACAATTCTGACAAGCTTTCAAAGCTTATAAGGGAATATGCAAAGAAAGCGCAGTACATCCTTATATCCCACAACGACGGGGTAATCGCGGAGTCTGATATTCTCTACGGCGTTTCCATGAATCAGGACGGGGTAAGCCAGATTGTTAGCCTGAAGATTTGATCTGAAAATAAAAATGCGCCGGCCGGGACTCACGATGCCTAAGCATTGCTTACCCGCATTTCGAATTTCCGCAACCCTTTTAATGATTTTTGACTTTTTAAAGGCAAAAATCCCCTAAAATGCTTTAATCAGCGTCGCCGAAGGCGACCTATTTTTGGTCAAGCTTTTTAACTGCGAGCTGAAAACAAGCATGTTAAAAAGGTTGTCCCGGATAGTCGGCTTACTTCTTGGCTTGGAAGGCCGAAGTCATAGCCATTAGACCACCGACGCACACGTTAGAGGCTTCTTAATTTCTTTATAAATTTAACCCAAAAGTTTATATACATTCATCCCCATATGCCCTTCAAAGGGGTGGTAGAAGTGGAGGATTATAAGAACATAGTTCCGCATATAGACATAGACAGGAGCATAAGCGCCGTGGAATATTTCTCATTTGAAGGGATAGAAAGTGAAAGAATTGTTGAATTCAGGCGCGATATTGAAACGGGCAATGATGCCATAGAGCTGCATCTCATAAGGACTGCATCATACAAGGATGCTGTTTCGCTAAAGCTCAAGAACTGCAGCTTGGAATGCGCAGATATCTGGAAAGATCTCCTGAGCACAGAGCAGAAGACCTTCGGCGGCAGCAAAATTTTTTATATAAATGACAGCTGCACAAAACTGCTTGTATTGGCCGTTCCGAACGAGATTAGCAGCAAGCTTAATATGGTTGTGACAAGGCTCAACAAGATTAATGAGAAGATAGGCAGGGCAAACTCAAGGATAAAGAAGGAGAACATTAATCTGTATTCGGCAAGGTCAAAGCTCAGGCCGGACACAAAAAAAAGGGAAGAAATCATAAATTTCATAAACCAGAACCTTAAGGTTTGATATAATCATTAGGCTAATGGTCCGAGCAGTCCCACATAAAGCCGCAGTTCTGGCACACTAACTTGCAGTGCCTTTCTATCATGCCATTATTGCAAATTTCGCAAATGAGGTTATTGCTTTGAGATTCCTTCACATTTAACACCAAAAGAGCCGTAGATAAGGATCAATCCGTATTTCTTGCAGAGCACGTTCATAAGTATAAGGTTTCTCTGGTCGTAATGCTCCATCATGCACCTCTTAAGACCCGTATTGTCCCATTCAGGCTTCCCCTTTATTTTCCGGCAAAAATCCACAAAGTCCCTTGGCTGCATTTCCGGGCTCAGATTCGCCTCAGTTAAGGCGCTTTGATTCAATTCCTCGTTAATATCAGGGGAGACTGCATAGGCCCAGAAAACGCTTGCCAGCACAACGCCTATTACAAATCCCCCAAACAAAATTGCCCATGCTTCTGCCTCAGAATATTTTCTGCCCATTGTGATAATAAAATGCTCCCATCGGGACTTTCATAACCTTTTTAATGATTTTTTCGCTTCAAAGCGAAAAAATCCCCTGCTGTTGTGATTTTTGCCCTTTAAAGACAAAAATCCTTCTTTTTGGTCAAGCTTTTTTAAGCCGAGCCAATGGCGAGGTCTTAAAAAAGGTTGTTTTGAACCCGAGTCACAGCCGCGAGAGGGCTGTATGATTGTTTGTCCAATACTGCCAGATATGGCAGGTTTCCGGACTACACCATGGGAGCATAGTCTAAAGAGGAAAAGTGGTGTTTATAAAGATTTTCGGTCGTTATCGGGCTTTTGGAAGTTAGCGGGTCAAGATACTCCTTCCGTCGCTTCGCGACATCAGAAACACTCGGCGGAATTTTGACTGCCACTAAAATTCCGCCTCGGATTTATTGACTATTTTTATTGTATAGGTTGGCGAGGCTTTTTTTAGTGATTTGCGTGCGAGAACGCTCGCACGCTCGCGTTCAAATCAGTCAAAAAAAGCCGGGCGCAAATTATGTTGCGAAGCGACGGAAAGAAATATTAAGCTTACAAATTAATTGGAAAAAATCAAAATAAATCCATACAAAAAATAAAATACGCCGAGACCCGGATTTGAACCGGGATACCCTTGCGGGTCAGGCTTTCATCACAGGATTCCAGGCCTGTGCAATACCAGGTTATGCGATCTCGGCACGGCAAATTAATAAGATTTTAGGGAGGTATTTAAAATTTGTTGATATATAAAAAATTTGTAGATGTAAGAAGCCTACTCAATCATCCCAATCTCGATATTCAATCCTTCCGGAACAGGAACTCTCATGACAAGCCTTAATGCCCTTTCATCCAACCCTAAGTCGATGACCCTCTTATGGACCCTCATCTCATAATGCTCCCATGTGGCCGTGCCTTCGCCGTCGGGGCTTTTCCTTGTAGTCACTTTCAGCCTCTTGGTCGGCAGGGGAATAGGGCCGCGCATCTCAACACCGGTCTTCTCAGAAATATCCTTTATGTAGCTGCATACTTCATTGATTTTGTTTATATCAATGCTTGCCAGTTTTATTCTTGCCTTCTGCATTTTGAATCTCTTGGTGCTGATTAATGTTGTCTGCGCATCCTAAAAAATGCCATGCATTTTTCAGTGTTATAGGAGTCTATAAAATCACAAAAAAATAATTTAATGAAGCCGGATTACATGGGCTTCTTCACAAGGTCTATGCACATGCCGGCAGCCACTGTTGTGCCTGAATCCCTGATGGCGAATCTTGCCATCTGCGGAATCTCATTATTTTTTTCTATGCACATTGGCTGCATTGGCTTGATTTTTATAATGGCAGCGTCGCCATTCTTGATAAAGTCCGGCTTCTCCTGCTTTGTTGCTCCGGTAGCCGGATCCAAACTCTTGACGATTTCCGTAACTTGGCACGCTACCTGCGCTGTATGAACGTGGAATACCGGCGTGTATCCTGCAGTTATGACCGAAGGATGGTTCAGCACAACAACCTGGGCTGTAAACTCAGTCGCGACTGTAGGTACATTGTCAACATGCCCAAGAACATCCCCTCTGGCAATGTCTTTCTTTTCAATGCCCCTGACGTTAAACCCTATGTTGTCTCCTGGCTCTGCCTGCTGCATCTGCTCATGATGCATCTCTATGCTCTTCACTTCCCCTTTGATTCCTTTTCCTTCTCTTGCAGGGACCACAATGATCTTGTCGCCAACCTTCATTACTCCTGTTTCGACTCTTCCGACAGGAACTACCCCTATGCCGGTGATGTTATAAACATCCTGCAAAGGCAGCCTTAGCGGAAGCTGTGTTGGCTTGTCCGGAATCTTGAAAGTGTCCAAGGCCTCAATTAAAGTAGTGCCTTTATACCATGGCATATTTGCTGATTTTTTTACGATATTTTCTCCCAGCAGCGAAGCGCCTGCAAGGAAAGTTATCTCATCAGGCTTGTATCCTACACTCTTTAGAAGAGCAGAAACCTGAGCCTTTACCTCGTTGAATCTCTTTTCCTCATACTTTGCCATGTCCATCTTGTTGATGTAGATTATAATCTGGTTGACTCCCAGTGTTCGTGCCAGGAAAACGTGCTCCTTGGTCTGTGCCTGCACCCCGTCTCCCGGGTTTCCGGAAACGACAAGGACGCCCGCATCAGCCTGTGATGCTCCTGTAATCATGTTCTTGATGAAATCCTTATGGCCAGGCGCATCAATGATTGTAAAATAATACTTAGGCGTTTCAAATCTCTTGTGAGCCAGGTCAATTGTAACTCCCCTTTCTCTCTCTTCCTTCAGGTTGTCCATGACGAAAGCAAATTCAAATCCGCCCTTTCCAAGCTCCTGCGCTTTCTCTTTGAGCTTCCTCATAGCCTGCTCATCTATATTGCCGGAATCGTATAGCAATCTCCCTACTGTAGTTGATTTGCCATGATCTACATGTCCTATAAAAACAAGGTTCAAATGTGGTTTTCCTTTAGCCATTTTTAGTCCTCCTATATCTGATTTTGAGTATTATAGAGGTGTAAAACCCCTAACTGGGGAAATAGAGGGCATTTATAAACCTTTTGGAATGGAATAATTTAAAAATCTTGTTAAAATCTCCCTTCACAAAGCCCCATTTTTCTCTTGCGGGTTGTGGTGCGAAATCGGGATGAGCAATAAGGTGGTGCGTTTAGGGGTATTTTACTCAATTTTTGGAAAATCTTTAAATATCCTCAATCTAATAGGACAATTAATGGAAGAATTTGATAAGTATAAGGAATTAAAATATATATCTTTATGGATTGGAATAATAATTGGAACTATAGCGATAGTTAGATATTTTGGTGTTACCGATACTATAGTTATATTCTTTGTTGTGGTTATAGTGGCATTGTTAATAGCCTTATATTTAAAAGACAAAGAATTAAATCATATTAAAGGGCAACATAAAAAATCAGAAAATGGCAAGAAGAAAACAAAATAAATTAATTAGGTGGATTAAAAATTATTGGGGCTATATTGTTATATCTATCATAACATTATTTTTAGCTTTATATGGATTGGGTATATTAGGGAAAAAATGAGATACAAAAAAGGTTATGTTAATCAAGCGGCAATTATAATAATCTTTATAATAATAATTTATCTTATAGGTAAATCTAAGGGTTGGTGGTAATTTTTTTATTCTTCTTCTTGACATTGACAAGAATCTTGAGGTATTCCTACTTTAGGTTTTCCGCATTTATCACATAAAGGGTTAGGATATTTGCTTAATTCATCATCTTTTCTTGAATTAGTCATGTTTAATCACCTATAAACAAAAATAGAATATTCTTTAAATAATTTTCCTATATAAACCCCTTAGATCTTACAATGTATGATTTATAAAGTGTCAACACTTTAAAATGGTTACAAAAATTAGGTTTCCCGACGATAAAAAATAAAAAAGTTTAAATAAGAATAAATAACTATTGTCCAAAAAGGGTGACGGCTCTGTCAGAAGTCGTTATTTCAGGCTAATTCTGAGAAATCTGGCAAAATAGATGCATTAAAGCGGAGGAAAAAATGAACAACCAACAAATAATAGATATGGAAGAAATAGGAAAAATTGAATTAATAGAACAGGTTTTGATGCCAACTCATCAGGACTTAATAAATTCTGGTAAATATGGCATACCAATTTTTACCAATAGCAAAACTGCTGTTTATGTTAAAAAAATTAGTGAAAAACATAGGGCAGTGGTTATGGCAAAAAGTAATATTCCCATAGAAAAGGGATTCATAAAAACTTTACACCAACAATTTAAATACAATTTTCTTATTGACTTTCAGTTCAAAGAAGATATGGAATTAAAAAATAGTGAATTGGAATTTATGGAAGCAATACAGCAAGTTCCAGAATTGAAGGCTATTTGCATGAATGAAAAATCTTCATTCCAATCAACTTCGCAATTTGAGCAACAACTTAAAGATTGGAAAAGTAGAAATCCCAATAGGGAGATTGTTCCCGTATCTGATGTAGATACAACAGATGTGATAGGAAAAGTGGTTATAGCAAAAAAATATGGGATAAAGAAGTATGCTATTAAATTTAGGAGTTATGGTAAATATGCCTCTGAATTTAACAAATTTTTAGCCCTTCTAAAGAGGTCAGGAATTTACAGCATTGTATTTGGTGTTATGCCAACTAAACACAGAAAAACAAATACTACAATGTTATTGCCCTCTTTACGTCATGGAGCAAATGCAATATCCAGATGGATTGCGTGGGGCGGTAGGGAAGTTCCTATGCGAGTAGTATGTGAGGATTGGAAATATGCCTTATTGAAAGATGCAACAGCAGGAGCAACAGATTACAATGGAATAAACAGGCTGCAAGTAACAGCTACAAGAAATAATATAAATTTTAATCCAGCTTTTGAGAAAATTGATACAATCAATCAAGTAACTGCTATGATGCCAAGATTAAAGCTATTGACCGAAGTTCGGTTTAAAAGCCTCTTCTAATAATGGATTAGGGTGGGGGCGACTATCTGAAACATGAAGCCACATTTGGTTTATTATTTTTTTTAGTTTATTTTTTTCTTTTTCTGATATTTTCCCATGCTTATACAAATAATTTAATTTTAATTCAGCATAAATAATGGTATCAACTTTTTCTTTCCAAAATTCAAAATCTAAATCAAGGAAGATGGGAGTCATTTACAGACCACCACATAGACTTTATTATTGGCATAATCTTTTGTAAAATTTATCTTGGCACTATTGCCAAATTGCGAAACCTCTCCTTGAATAAATCCAATAATATTTTTTTCAAAGACAAGTTCGCCTTTATTGTGTATCCTTAATTCCATCCTTTCTGCTGGCTCAAGTTGTAATTTTTTTCTGCTCATAAGGATATACTTGTATATCCTTAATATATAAAGATTTGGATACTCAAGAATATACTTTTAACGAAAGGTTTATATAGTAGTATAGTCATACTATCCTACTATGAAGGACACAATCAGTTTTAAAGGCGAAAGAAACCTTTGGATTGACTTTGTGTCCAAAATCAAGAAACAGCGAAAAGAAGTATGGCAGGTTTTAAAGCCATTCATTGAAGATTACATAAAGAAAAAATAAATGCCCTAATGGTGGTTAAGACCATTAGAGCGGAGGAAACTAAAATGTCCAACCAAGAACAATTTAGCTCCAATGAGGAGCAAAGGATAGGTAAATATAAAAACTTTGCGGATAAAAAAGCATCAGAGCAGATGCGAATAGTGAGGGGCTATGCAATCATTTCTAAAGGCGATACACCCAAGAAAATCGCAAAAGAAACCTATACATTGCCAAGCCAGTCTGGAAATGGAGAATATACCATAACCAAGAATGGAAGCTGGAAATGCACCTGCCCTGATTTTGAGAACAGGCATAAGGATTGCAAGCATATTCACGCTGTTAAATTCTCATTGGAATTGCAGAAAAAAGTAAAAGAAAACCAACTGCCAATTCAAGAGATAGAAGAAAGACCTAAATGCTGTTATTGCGGTTACCATGATGTCATTAAAATAGGCAAGAGAATAGGCAAGAACATGATAAAGCAGAGATTCTTCTGTCATGGATGCAAAAGGAAGTTTATAAGAGAAAAGGACTTTGAGAAAATGAAAGGCGACGCAAAAGTAACTACATTGATTATGGACTTATTTTTTAAAGGCATTTCTTCAAGGCAGATTCAAGACCACTTAAAGCAATTTTATAATCTGGAATTAGACCACAGCAACATATTAAGAAGAATCCAAAAATTCAGCAAGGTTATAAATGAATATGTCAAGACCTTAAAGCCAGAATTGGGGAATGTCTGGCATATAGACGAAATGAAGATACAGGCAGATGGCAAATGGAAATGGCTATGGAATATGATGGATTCAGAAACAAAATTTATAGTGAGCCAGAAAGTAACCGATAGAAGGAGAATAAGGGATTGCAGAAGATTATTAATTAATGCAAAAGAGACAGCACAGAAAGAGCCAGAATTTATGATAACTGACGGATGCCACAGCTACAAGAGGAGTTTAGTTAAGGAAATGCCACAAACTAACCACGTTCAGCTAAAGAGCATAAAAGACCATGTTAATAATAACCCTATTGAAAGATTGAATGGAACTATAAGGGATAGGATTAAAACCATGAGGGGTATGCAGAATTTAGAAAGTGCTGATTTAATGTTTTCAGCACACCGAAACTATTATAACTTTATAAAAAACCATTCTACAATAGGCATGACACCAGCAGAAGCATCAAATATAAATATAGGTCTTAATGATGGCAATAGGTGGTTAAAGTTAATTGAAATGTCATTAAGAGGTTCAAAATGAAAACAACTCATAAAATAGTTTTTAGTAATTCTCAAAATATGAGTGAAATACCTAACAAAAGTGTTGATTTAATGGTAACCTCTCCACCTTATCCTATGATTGAAATGTGGGATAATTTATTTTCTAAACAAAATTCACAAATTGCGGAAGCATTAAAGAACAATGATGGAAACCAAGCATTTGAATTAATGAATCAAGAATTAGATAAAGTCTGGAATGAAGTATATCGTGTCCTAAAGAATGGAGGAATTGCTTGTATAAATATAGGTGATGCTACAAGAAATATTAATGGAAGATTCCAAATTTATTCTAACCATTCAAGAATTTTAAATTATTGTTTGCAACTTGGTTTTCATGCTTTACCACAAGTTTTATGGATAAAAGAAACAAATAAGCCAGATAAATTTATGGGTTCTGGAATGCTCCCAGTTGGTGCTTATGTTACTTTAGAACATGAGTTTATTTTGATATTAAGGAAGGGTGACAAAAGAGAATTTAAATCTATAGAAGAAAAACAAAGAAGACGTGAAAGTGCATTTTTTTGGGAAGAAAGAAATACTTGGTTTTCCGATAAATGGAAAGATATAAATGGTGTTTTCCAAAAATTAAATAATAAGAATCTACGAGAAAGAAGTGCCGCATTTCCTTTTGAGTTAGCATACAGACTGATAAATATGTTTTCTCTACAGAGTGATTTAGTGCTAGACCCTTTTTTAGGCACAGCAACCACTACTTTAGCGGCAATAACTTCTGAAAGAAACTCAATAGGTTATGAAATTGATATTAACTTTAAAGATGAAATAATTTCTAAAGTCAATGATATTAAGAGTTTTTCAAATCAATATATAGATGAGAGATTAAAAAATCACATGAAATTTGTAAAAGATAGAACTGAATCGAAAGGTGAACTTAAATACAAAAACAAATTTTATGATTTTCCTGTAATGGCTCGTCAAGAAGTCGGCTTAATGATTGATAAAATAGAATCTATTCACATAAAAGAAAATGATGAATTTGATGTTTTTTATAGTAAGAATCCTCAAATTGAAAATATTAGTGATTTAAATCATAAAGAATCTTTAAAGAAAACTCAATATAAAAATAAAGGACAACTTACGCTTCATAATGTGGAACAAATATAGTTGTGATGTTGGGATAAAAGAACTTGCTATTCAAATAGATAATTTTATTGTCAAAAATTATCCTAATGTAAATAAAAAATTTAGGTTTTATTACATATCTTATTTCTATAAAGGAAAGACAATTTTGTATATTTGGTTATACAAAAACAAATTGGAAATTTTCTTTAAGGATAAAGACAATGTTTTGAAGTTTATATCGGACAAAATTCCAAAAGGTATTACTATTGGATTTAATAAAAGTTTAAAATTAAATGATGTTAACACCTTTAATAAAACAAAAAATATTATAGAAAAATACTTCAATTTTTACCTTCCTGATGAATAAGAACATAGCTTAGGAAGACCATATTTTTCTCTCCATTTCTTCTCAATGAAACCCATATAAGAAATTGATTTTAATGGTGCTATGTAATAAACTCTAAAGACAAATTTTTTATGCTTATTTTCAAATATATTTATACCATTTCGAAAGAATATAGATTTTTCATTATTTTCTTTAATGATACATCTTTCTTCATCTGATAGGAACAACCCATAAATATCTTCTTTTGATTTTATTTTTATCCCATTAATATAAGGGACTTTACCATTTGTTGAGAACACTTTTTTTCGATGGGATTTTGGAGTATCTGGTAATATATCTACACTTATAGCAGACCAACCAGCATTAATTTCTCCTAATAAGTGGCTTTTTATTCTTGATAAAATATTATCCTTTGCAATTCCATTATAAATAACTTCTCCATTAGAAAAATGTTGAGGCATCTTATTTTTATGTAATGAATGTTTTATTGGTTCATTAGTCCAAATCCAATAACATCCACCTTTAAAGGGTATTCTATCAAAATCTAATTCGGATTTTAAATCTATAAACGGGACATTCTCCAAAATAGAATTTGGGACTATGGTGTTTTCCTCTAAATTTAAAAATTTTAAGTCTTCTTTTGACCATTTATCTAAATCCATATTCCCTCTTTCAATTTTTTGTAATAGACAATCTTTGAATTTCTTTTTTAATTTCATCTACAATTTCTTTATTTTGTATTATTTTTTCTTCTCCTTTTTCTATTGAATAGATTATAAATACCTTTCCACCATATTTATTTTGAAAATTTTGATTCTGTTCTTTTACAAAACTTGTAACCCCAGCATAATGAAGATTAAGAATTTGTGGTTTAATTTGTAAACCAATATATATTTCATTAATTTCTATGAAGAAATCAACCCCATAAATTCTGTCCCATTCATCAGGAGCCTCCTTGATTTCAACGTTTAATTCATTTTTCAATAATTCCTTTATTATTTGTTTTTCACGAACATACCCTTGATAAACCCTATTAATTACTAAATCAAGCAACCAATCTATACACTCTTGTTCACTTATACTTTCAAGTTCGTCTTTCACAATAGTTTTTAATTGAGAATGTAACCGTTTACCCAAACTTTCAATATGTTCTTTAGGTTTTATATTGGTAAAGTAATATGTTTTCCATTCCTCTAAACTTTTTGGAGAACACTTCCTAATACTTTCAGAAGTTGCACCAACATTTCGCTTATAATTTAATTGAAATCTATTGGCTACTCTATTTAAGAACCATTCTCTCTTAAACTTATTATCCTTATTTTTCCAATTTTCAGGCATTTAGTATATATGGAAAATAAATCCTATATAAAACTTCCTTTATAAATACCCCAATCCGCACCAAGTTAGAGAAAAATGCTTAAAAGCCCCTATTATGCACCAGAACCCTCTTGCGCAACATTTATATACAACCTTAGAGAATACTAAACCTGCAAAAGGGTGTAATTATGAATTTCAAGAAAACAATCCTTCTTCCAATAATAATGCTATTCCTCTTGCCATATGTTCTGGCTGATTTTCAAGTGAAGGTTGTGCCGGTAAATGATCATATTGTGATTAATGAAAATGCTGCCTTTGATGTGGAAATAAAAAACAACTATGAAACGGATCAGGAATTTAGGGTAAGGAATTTTGATTATCCTGTTTGGGATATTTTCACTGAGCCGCTGACCAATCCCATAACAATCGTCGTGCCAAAGCAAAGTTCAAAGAGCATAAGGATATTTGTAAGGTCTTTGCAGTACGCGCAGACTCCCGTGGGAACATACGCAATTAACGCAAAAGTCGATGCTGATAATGTAAATGAGCAGTCCCCTCTTCCTCTGACTGTCTCAATAAAATCAACAGAGCCGCTGATAGGAGGATATCTCCCCAACGTAAGGATGATTGTCGACGCGCCGGAAGCAGTAGACCCAAGAAAGGAGTCTTTCATAACTGTCTCGCTGAAAAATCTTAATCCTATCAAATATGAGAATATTACAGTAAGGGTAATCGGCGGCTTGGTAAGTGGGGAGGAATATACTATTCTGGAGCCTCCCGGGGAAGGCACCATAGTCAATCCTGAATCAGAAAAGGCTGTGCAGTTCAAAATAAAGATGGATCCTGAATCTGAGCCCGGAGAGGAGACGATGATTGTGGAGGTTCTCTACAACAAGAGGAAGATAAGCAGCGAAGCCAGGAAAATAAAGGTTAGCGAGTATACTGAAATGCAGGAAATGCCAGAAAGCAAAAGATTCCTGAAGTCCACAAAATCAGTGAAAGTGACAACAAATAACCCCAGTTACAAAGGCATTGTAAAGCTGGAAACTTCGCCTGTAAAAAACTTGTTTATATCAACAGAGCCTGAATCGGATTACGCCAAGGAAGCAGGAGGGCAGTATCTTGTCTGGGATGTGGATTTTAAGGGCAGCAAGGAGATTACCCTTCATGTCTATACAAACTACAGGCCGCTTATTGCCATTCTCTTATTGGCTGCTATTGTCATTGCATTATACTGCCTCTTAAGAAGCCCGATGACATTGAGCAAAAGCGCGCCGCATATTTCAAGAAGGGAAGGGGGAATATCAGAAGTCAAGGTTATGGTCAGGGTAAAGAACAGGGGCAAAAGCGATATAGACCACATTGAAGTTACAGACAATGTCCACCATCTTGCTGACATTGACAAAGACCTCTCAATAGGCTCGCTGCAGCCTGTAAAGATTCTAAGGCACCCAAAAAGCGGCATAATCATCAAGTGGTACATCGAAAAGATAGAAGGCGGCGATGAAAGGATTCTTACCTATGGAATTAAATCCAGGCTGCCTATTCTTGGCGAGTTTACTCTGCAGCCTGCAACTGCAAAATGCAGGGCCAATAAAAGGAATGTCATAACCAGCTCAAACCGCGTCGTTATCGGCGCCTAATCCTATTTTTCTAGTAAGTAAATGGGTAGATAACAATCCATATCGCATTGCTCACAACTAAAAACGTCCCTGCATAATAAATCATGATTTCGTCCTGCAGATAGGGGACCAATAGGGATGTAATATAAGGTATATTCCATTTTGTGAAATAGGAGACAAAAGACAATGATATCGCCATGTCAATAATGTTGTGAGAAATAGACAAAAAGATGAATCCTGCATGAGTTGTCAAATCGGAAAACTCGTGGATTATGTCAAGCAGGATGAAAACCGGGTATATCATGAAAGCAGCTGCATAAGCCATGGGCGGGAGCTCCAAGGAGAAGAATTTGCCTGTAAGCCCAACAAGAAGAAGCCCGCATATTACTCCTATTGCCAAATCCTCTATCACTATCGGTGATTTCATGACAAGTTTCTAATATTATTTCTTTATAAATCTTGCTTTTGCGATGATTTATTATCTTTTCCCATAAAAATTTCCTCTCAAGCCAAACGCTTGAGTTCATGGTAA
>CAYVTQ010000021.1:0-23657 GCA_964454865.1 uncultured Methanosarcinales archaeon | reverse complement strand
ATTGTGTTTATTAAAATAATGCCCATAAAACTTTTTATTTTTTAGAGAGTCGTGAAATATGCAAAGAATCATACACTGTTGTCCTCCAGAAAATATTATCGCGCATATGCAAGAAATGATGCAATGGAGAATCAATCATAAAATATGTATAATGCGCATCCGGCCTATTGGATTTAAGATATTGAGCATGAGAATCTCCAACTATTGTTAAATCTGGATTTTGTTCGTTAAATGCTTCTAATAAACCTTCATTTCTTTTTTGAGTTTTTGCAGGCGATAAACGATTCAATATGAGTTTGATTTCATATCTTAGTATTTCGCCAAGAATTCCAGAAAAATCTTTTAGTCCTTCCACCAAAGTTTCTGGATGCCATTCACCTTTTCTTAATTGTTCGTCAAAGTTCAAAAACCATTCTGGGGATAAGGGTTCAACAACATATCTGTTCCTATCGCCTGCAATAATTCTAGTACCTCTTGGCTCATATTCTTCAGCTAATTTATAAAAATATTTAGAGGTTATTATCCTATCTTTACAACATCTCCAATCACATGGCAACTCTAACATAAGAGATCTGGGAGTGCCAAATTCTGAATCTACAAAATTGACTAGACTTTCTAGACTCCCTTTTAAATGTTGTAGCCCAATTATCTCATTCATATTATTACTATAGAGTGATTAATACCTTTTAAATTTATTGCCCTTGCCTTGACGTCGCCCAAACCACAGTCCAACAAAAACCCTTATAAACATCCATGCCTTTTTTCAGATTATGCAAATAACATTCATGGGCACATCATCCATGGTGCCTACAAAGGAAAGGAACCAGATAGGGGTTTTTGTTAGAATTGGCTCTGAGGGAATACTGCTGGACTGCGGGGAAGGGACGCAGAGGCAGTTCAAGATTGCAGGAGCCAGCATTACGGACATAACAAAGATACTGATAAGCCACTGGCACGGCGACCATACTTTAGGGCTGCCGGGGCTGATACAGAGCCTCAGCGCTTCCGAGTATGGCAGGACGCTGGAGATTTACGGGCCAAAAGGGACGGAGAAAAGAATTGAGAAGCTGTTTGAGGCTTTTGTTTTTGACAGGAAGATAGAGCTTAAGGTAAAAGACATTGCAAAAGAATTGTTTTTTGAGAATGAAAACCTGATGCTGGAGGCAGTGAGAATGGAGCATGGCATTGAGACGCTCGGCTTTAGTGTCATTGAGAAAGGCAAAAGGAAGATAAATCTCGAGGCTGTCAAAAAACTGAAGATACCTACCGGGCCTTTGCTGGGGCAGCTGCAGGGCAACAAGGCTATAACGCTGAACGGCAAGAAAATAACGCCTGAGCAGGCAACTTACCTTGAGAGAAACAAGAAGCTGGCTTATATTACAGACACTACGTTGTGCGGCAACTGCTACAAGATGGCAGAAGGCGCTGACCTGCTGATTTGCGAATCCACCTATTCATCAAAATTAGTTGATAAAAGCGAGAAATACGGGCATCTGACGGCAAAGCAGGCGGGGCTCATAGCGAGCAAAGCAAACGCAAAAAAGCTTGTTTTGGTGCATTTCAGCGCAAGATATAAAAGCACGCAGGAGCTGGAAGAAGATGCGAGAGAGGTGTTTGACAACTCCACCTGCGCTTATGACTTTATGAAGCTGGGCATTTAATGCAATGGAAAAAAGAGGGGAGCTGGCAGTAGGAGAGCTTGTTACTGCTGTGCTGGCGGTAGCGACATTAGCATTAGGGATGTTTTTAATAAGGGGGCTGCACCAGAAGCAGACAGCGATAGCCACTACCGGCACAAACTCAGGCCTTCTTCAAAGCTATGAGGCGTTTGTTACGGGAGAATTAAAGGAAGGCGGAAGAATAGCAATTTATCCGAAGGCAATAACTGCAAAGGAAGGCGAAAATCCGTTTTTCGTTTTGGGGATAAGAAATGACGGGCCTGGCAGGGAATTTATTATAAATGCAGGCAGTGAAAATTTTGTGTATAACAACAGGCCGTTCCAGCTGGGAGACAATGAAATAAGGATTTTTATTGTTGATATCAGCACAAAAGGCATCAAAGGCTCGAAGCCTTACACGATTTCTGCGCTGAATTCAGAAAATATTTATGCCACTTCTGAAATTCTAGTCAATGTGGAGTGAAATGAGCCTAAAGTCAAAGGGTATCAATGCAGAAAGGGAGCTTATACATATGTTCTGGAAGAAAGAGGGATGGAGCGCTGTAAGAGTGGCCGGCAGCGGCTCTTCAAGATACCCAAGCCCGGACATACTTGCAGGCAATAAAGCAAGGAAGCTTGCCATTGAAAGCAAAATCATAAGCGATGATAAGAAGTACTTCAGCAATGAGGATATAGCACAGCTGAAGGCATTCTGCAATATTTTTGGCGCCGAGCCGTGGGTGGCTATAAAATTTAAAGGGCGCGACTGGCTTTTCATATCGCTGGAAGATCTAGAAAAGACAGAAAATGGGTATGCGGCAAGCTCTTCGGTTGCAGCGCGAAGAGGGCTGTTGTTCGATGAGCTGATAAAATAATACTAAAAAATTATCTTCGCTTTATGCTTCTTTCTATCTTCAACTCTTCCCTCATTACCCTGTTGACAACATTCTCTATATGCCCCTCTATCCTGGCAATCCTTCTTTCCATCAAAACCATTATCCTTAGAGAATACACTATGGCTGCCAATGTCCCTATAATGATAGCAAGCGTCACTTCCTGAATGCCAAATGCCATTATAACACCTCCTTTTTGATATTTGACATTAATTCATATTGATATTTAAAAACCTTTCTAATTTACAAATTCCTAAGAGGCAAAATTTTCAATCAAAACTGCCCGTAAAGGGGCTGCATCTGAGTTTATTTT
The DNA here is from genome assembly GCA_964454865.1 of uncultured Methanosarcinales archaeon. Lineage (GTDB taxonomy): Archaea > Nanobdellota > Nanobdellia > Woesearchaeales > GW2011-AR4 > JACOZO01. Next base: position 20,793 of record CAYVTQ010000021.1, on the reverse strand, counting down.
CAGAGGCAGGGCAATGAGAAAGTAGTTTCCCTGCTTTATTTTTGACAATTCCAATCCTTCAATTACAGCAATATTGGATTCAAAAAGGATTTTGTGAGTATCGTGGCTTGGCTGGCCTCTTTCAACGCCCAAGGAATCGACGCCTAAAGTTTTTATTTTCTTTTTTTCCGAGATATTCCTTTGTTTTTTGCCGCTATTTTATATTGAGCATATTCTGGGATAAGCTGAATGTCAACTTTTCCACTTTGGATTAAAGGATAAAGCTTTTTTATGCCTTGGGATTGGGATGTTGATAACCCTAATTTTTTATCTCGTTCGTAATAATCTTGTGCTCTCAGTTTTGCAATAAATAATATATCATCGATTGTTATACCTGCCCATATCGTCCTGCACAATTTTCTTTGTTCTTTTTCATTTGTAGCAAGTCTAAAGAGTTTGGGTGTTGTCATTGCAGAAGAATCTGTTTTATTCCTGATAAAGATTTGCAAGTACATTCCATCTCCACCGATTTCAGTCCAGAAATTCACACCAACAAAATCTTCTTTATTTAGGACATGCGCATGGAGGCTTTTTTCCAGTATTCTGCCAAGCAAACCGCTGGATAGGAGGTTATTCCAAATTCGCTCTTCAAGTTTTAGTAACCTATCAGACCTAACCAGAATTTCTGCGCCTGAAATAATTTTTACTAAATCATCATGAATATGCTTGACCCACTCTTTCTTAGCCTCTATCCTATTTATATTTTGAATAAAATGCTTTATATAATCAATTTCAGTTTCATATGAGATTTTATTTTTCCTGTAATGAGAATTAAGCTTTCGCATGACAAAAGCAATTTTCTTTACCTCTGATTCTAGCCCCGCAAAATATTTTTTAACATCATCTGTCCAAATATAGGCTAAATCTTTCTTTAGATAATTAAGAATTTCTTCCCAATATGCCTTAATTAAATGTTCTCTAACACTCAAAAATTTTTCTTGGTCGCTTGACATTTTTAAGAATCTACGTTTAAATCTTCAATCAAAACTGCCCGTAAAGGGGCTGCATCTGCATTTATTTTCAGGGGCAGGGCAATTAGAAAGTAGCTTCCCTGCCTTATTTTTGACAATTCCAATCCTTCGATTACATCAATATTGGATTCAAAAAGGATTTTGTGGGTGTCATGGTTTGGCTGGCCCCTTTCAACGCCCAAGGAATCGACGCCTAAAGTTTTTATTTTCCTTTTTGCGAGATATTGCGCGCCATTTTTATCAACAAACGGAAAATTAATATTAAATTTTGGTTCCGGCTTATTTTTTGTTTTTATTAAAATAATGTCATCTTTATTTATTTCAAATTTTTTCAGGATATCTTCTGTTATTTTATCTTTTGCGCCTGTCAAATCAAGCACTTTGCACTTTCCAATGAATTTATCCAAAGGAATTTCATTCATTTTTTTGCCACTTTTAAGCATATGGAAAGGGGCATCTGCGTGAGTTCCTGTATGAAGATCCATTTCAATCTTAGATTCATTGGCTCGTTTATCTTCATATTTGGAAGTTGCAAGGAATCTGGGTTTTTTGTGCTCCCTGTCTTTCCAGACAACCATATTTTCCCTTATTTCCAAAGAGATGTCGTGTATTTTCAGTTTAGGCATTGCTATCTCTTCTCCAACAATATCTTTGTCTCTTTTTTATAATCTTCCACATTGGGCTGGTCAAAAGGGTTTACATTAAGCAGGCAACCTAGGTACATCATTTCCATCATCTTAAACTGCAACAGCTGGCCGACTGAATATTCGGACTTGTCAGGCAGCATTATCTCGGAAAACGGCCTTTTTCCTTCCTTATAGGCAATCTGGACGCCTTTCAGTATGGCTTCCATTATCCCATGCATGCTTTTGCCTTCAATATTTGCGGCCAAATCTTTCAGCCCATTTATTTTCGGAATTTTGATTTTGTTTTTGGGATTGCTGACTGAGATGAATGTTGTGTATTTGTCATAAGGGCCGCCAAGATAAAGCTGCGCCATTGAATGCAGATCTGTCGAGCCTATTGAAACAGTTGGTGTTATCCCTGCATTAAGAAGGCTGCCTTTTCTATCATGCTGCTTGCCTATGCTCTCACCCATGAGCTGCCTATACCATTTGCCGACTGATTCCATGCCGTTTGAAAAGAAAAAATTGTCATTGATATTGATTTTATTCTTATAATGCAGATAGAGTATTACTGCGCTTATTGCCGCAGGGTTTTTCATTATATCCTTGCTGAGGCATTTTGCCCTCATGCCAAGCGCGCCTTTGAGCAGATTGTCAGTGTTTATTCCCGATGCTGCAAGAGGGAAAAGTCCGACTGCTGAAAAGACAGAATACCTGCCGCCCACTTTCTTAGGGATTTCAAGCAGATGGAAGCCTTCTTTGACTGCAGCATCATATAATTTTGAGCCTTTGTCTGTTGTGGCTACAACATAGTTTTTGTAATTTTTTCCATATTTTTTTAGGATATCGAGCAAGATGTGGAGGTTTGCGACTGTTTCTGTTGTCGTGCCTGACTTTGTAACTACGTTCAGCAGAATTTTCTTTTTTTGCGACAGCGAGTTTTTTATTAATTTTGACATTTCGAAAATTGTATCGGAGTCCACTGTGTCGGCGAACAGAATTTTGGGCTTTTTAGGCAATTGATTGTAAAGCTTGCCATACACTGCCTCAAACACTGCAACTGTCCCGAGATTTGAGCCGCCGATGCCTATGACTACAATGTAATCCACGCTTTTGAATTTTTTTGCCAAGTCAGCGATGCATTTTATGCTGCCCTTGTCAGAAGGAAGGTTTATTGAAGACCTGTGATCCTGATAATTGCCGCTTTTGGCAACTGCATTCATTCTTTCTATTTCCGGCAGCAGCGATTTTCCTGCGGAAAGTATTTCGCCATTGGAAAAGCCGCATTCCCCGTAGCCGAATTTTATTCCCTCCATACACCATAAATATGGCGCAGTGTTTTTATTTGTTTCCATTAATAAGATTTATTAATCTTAGACAAAGACATCGGATTATGGATTACCGGCAAATATTGAGACATTTGTATTCTTTAGAATCCTCAAAAATAAAGCTTGGATTAAAGAACATAAAATCACTGCTAAAAAAGCTTGGAAATCCTGAAAAGGAGCTGAAGTGCATACATGTTGCCGGCACTAACGGGAAAGGAAGCGTGTGCGCAATGCTCTTTTATGTTTTGAAGGAGGCTGGATATAGTGTAGGATTATACACAAGCCCACACCTGAAAAGATTCAATGAAAGGATAAGGGCCAATGACGATTTCATTTCTGACAGGGAGATTGTAGATTATTATCTTGAAATGAAGAGTAAAATCACAAACCAAAGTTTTTTTGAAATCACTACAGCAATGGCGTTTCTTTATTTTAAAGATAAAAAAGTGGATTTTGCCATACTGGAAGTCGGGCTCGGAGGAAGGCTGGATGCAACTAATGTAGTCAAGCCGCTTGTCTCGGTCATTACGACCATAGGGCTGGAGCACACTGCATTATTAGGAGACACACTGAAGAAGATAGCTTATGAAAAGGCAGGCATTGTCAAAGAAAATGTGCCGGTGGTTACCGGAACTGAGGGCGTGGCTTTAGGGACAATAAGAAAAGCCGCCATTAAGAGGAATGCGCCGCTTATTTTGGCAAAGAAACATGGAAAAATAAAATTGAAATATTTAAACGGGGATTTTCAGCAGTTCAATGCTAACATTGCATTAACGGCTATTGATGCATTAAAAGAATACTATAACATCAAAATCAATAATAAGAAAACAATCAAGGGCATTGAAAATACAAAATGGGAAGGGAGGCTTGAGTTTATAGGGAAAAATGTGCTGATTGACTGCGCGCATAATCCTGACGGAATAAGGACATTGGCGGAGGAATTAAAGGGGATAAAGAAAAAATATAATTTTAATGATACAATTTTTATTTTTGGAGTGTTGAAGGATAAGAATGCCAATGAAATGCTGAATTTACTGTTGAAATCGAGACCTTCTAAAATTATACTCACGCAGCCTAAAAGCGACAGGGCATTGAAGACAGAAGAGCTTGCAGGGATTTTGAAGAGAATCGGCAAGAACAAGCCATTAGATTTTGCTGAAATAAAAAATCCAAAGGCTGCAGTGGCTTATGCCAAAAAAATCTCAGGAAAGAATGGCTTGATTGTTGTGACCGGGTCTATTTATCTTGTGGGAGAGGTTATTTGAACCCTAGAAATTGAAAAATTATTATTACTAAATAATGATAAAATTTATAAATTTTAACAGGTTTTTGAGATAAATGGCGCAAATTGAAGATATTGCAGTAATTGAGGATAAATTAGTTTTGGAAGGGATAGATAGAGCTAGAGAAATTGTTTTTGATTGGCTAGATAACTCAAGAAGGTATTGTGAGATGCAATGTGCAACTGAAGAAAGAAGTTTTTCTGTATTTGGATTTCGCGTTGAAGATTTGGAGGCTGCAGTAACTCAAGTAGGGCAGATAGCGCTTGTCGAACCTTACCAAGAAATGAGGGCTTGCGCCAAGCACTATGTTAAACTGCTTCGGGAAATTGCTTCTCCAACAGGTTACATAAACAGACGTTTCGACAAGGATGATAAAGGGTGGGTAACAGTAGACATCTCAGGCCATTCACTTGTTTTTGCCCCATACTTAAGATCAGAGCCAAGGGTATTTATAAGAACTCCGAAAGGAGTAATAGTTCCCTCTGTGCCATTCGCAGAAACAAGAAAGGAGGACGAGGAAGAATCGGAAATGGTAAGAAAAGGAATTGGTATAATAAGTGCATTCAGAGAAGCTTATGCTCCATGGCTTTCCAGATAGACAGCCTATCACTCTTAAACTCTTCCAATAATATATTCTTTCATCTCTTGCGTATAGCCTGAAGCATTAGGCAGAACGCAGGCATTGCAAATATCTCTAGGGTTGATTCCTATTGCAGCATAAGCCTTGTCTCTCTGCTCCCTTGTCAGATACTTCAAACTAAATCTGGATTCGTGAACTCTTCCCCTTTGCCCTTCAGTCAGAAAATTCATGTTTCTTTTAACACTTTCATCGACTAAGCCCTTAATGTCAAAATGAGCATCTTTGATTTTTCCTACAAGATCGTCCCTCTTATAATCGACACCAAAAAATCTTGCCATAAAATAGTATTCTATTTCATGGAGATTTAATTTTGAAGCAATGAGTTCATCCTTATTTGCATGAATACCCAACAGGCATCCTGTTATAAAAGGCGGAAAGATAATCCGTATATGGGCTTCCTCAACTCCCTTTTCCCTTATGCGCCTCAATAGGGTATCCAATGTATTTGCTTTTATTATAGAATCGTCAACAATCACAATCCTTCTGCCTTCTAATTCTGCCCCGTCATAAACAAACTTTTCCTCCGAAAATTCCTCCTTCATAAACTGGCGCCCAATGTATCCGGGATTAACTTTTATAACTCCTTCTTTGCAATCTACTCCGGACGCATAGGAAAATCCTTTTGCTGGAATCATGCCTGAATTTGGTATGCCCAGAACGTAATCGACCCCTTCTTTTTTACAATTAAAATCTTTTCCAAGCAATTCTCCACAGGCGTATCTAAAGCGCTGTAATTTAGGCTCATCAGGACTCATTAAATACGCATAATCAAGGGCGCATCTCTGGCTTTGCTTTGGAGTTATTGCTCCCTTATAAGATAGCCACTCTCCTTCTTCTTCGCTCAGCACAATCTCCCCACTTTCAACTTCCCTTACCTCAACTTCGCCTTTGAAGCCAGAAAATCCCACTAATTTTTCTATAGCCTGCTGCTCAGATGCCAGAACCAGCATTCCCCCAACTCTGGCCATATGCAAGGGCCAGTACCCTCTTGGGTCCTTCACGCCAACAAGATTATTATGAGCCAGCATTGAAAGTGAGTATGAGCCTACAGCAAAATTTTCCAGCACACTGCCTATGTTTTCAGCGATGCCTAAATTGCTGTCCCAATAGTTCAGAACCATGTATAGGATCAATTCAGAATCTGTGGTGGACTGGAGATTGAAAGCGTGCCTCATATGCCTCATAAACTCTATCTCCTTTCTTGCTTCAGTTTGGTTAACTATGTTTCCGTTATGCGCCAATGCATAATTTCCGCTTGAGAAAGGCTGAACATTCTGCACCAATGGCAGACCTGTTGTGGCATATCTATTATGCCCAATTGAGATATGTCCTGCAAGAGCTTCAAGGCTTTCATGATCAAACACATTATGCACATATCCAAGCTTCTTATGCATATTTATCGCAGTGCCGTCAGAACTGGCAATGCCGCTTGAATGATATCCGCGATGCTGAAGGAGTATGAGAAGTGAGTAAACGAAGGCGGAGGCGGAGGCATTTTTATCCATAAGACTCCTGCCATTTATTTCCGGAGGAACGATAATATCATTTTTTCCCTTTTCTAATTTTATGCCTTCTATCAGTTGTTCTAAGTCAGGCACCCTGCTAGGGTCAAAAATATGCACTCCGCAAATACCGCACATTTCCACTATAGAAATAGAACATAGTTTTTAAGAATTTCCAGTTTTATCACTATAATCTCGGACACAAATAATTCACGCGAAAATCAAAGATTTTCGGTGTCCTGAAAATCATGGATTTTCATGAGATTAAAAAACTTTGTGTCCTCCTGATATAATGGCGGAAGAATTATTGCCTAATTATTTAGTTCCGCCATTATAAATCATTACAAAATAATTAAGGGGAAACTTCATACCTCAAAATAGCTGCTACTTTCCCCAAATCCACAAGCTGCACCCCTTCTCTTGTTTCAGTGGAGATTATTTTCACTTCAGTGCCCATTTTCTTTGCCTCATCCTCAAACCCCTCAATAGTCCTGTCGTCTAATTTCTCTGACAAGAGCAGGATATCAACAGCGCCCATCTGGAGGATTCTCATCACTTCCTTCTCCCCATAGCTGACTTTGTTCCGGTTTGTGGCAAGCGTCTCCAGGAACCTTGTGACCAGCTTCTTTTCCTCTATGACTTCTTCCTGGGCAAGAATGTCCTGGCTCCTCTCCAGCAGCTCCTCCAGGCCGAACTCGCCAGTGTAGCTCAGATCCTTGATGCCTATTATTTTCTTCTTCACCTCAGTCGTTATGAAATCGCCGTCGACAAAATCGTACTTGCTCGGGCCGGGGCCTCCCACAATAATGCCTTTAAGCCCTTCCATCTTCAAGAACTGCTCCTTGACGTACTCACCTATTTTCTTGTAGTGGTCCCTAATGGCGCCCTCCCTCAGCCTGGAAAACCTCACTGCCGACTGCCCTCCTGCCTTTATTTTGCCGGGAACTTCCGAGTGGGTTTTCACCAAAGGGACTATTGTCTTGCCTTTCAGCAGCGCAATGTTGGCGTCTCTCCTGTCAAGCACAATCAGCCCATAAACCTCCTTTGCCTCGAGCATCTCCATAAGAATGTCCAGAACAAACTCCTTATCGCACCTGTATATCCTGGTTTTCAGCGGGATAGGCGGCTCAACGCTCCATACCCTGAAATCCTCCTGCCCTTCCCTCTCTGCCACATTTCCTGAGAAAACCGCCAGGCCGTTTTCAGGCGTCCTTTTGAAAAGCTTGAGGTGCTGGATCATCTTTTCAAGCGCCGCAATGACATTCTTTCTCGTAGATGTTGATTTTATATTTGATGCGGTGCCCTGCTCCTGCGAAAGATGATTGATAATCTTATTCAGCTCATATCCCTGGGGGATGTACACACTAATTAATTCCGTATGCCTTGCCCTATTTGCTCCCAATTCCTTTATGGTCTTCTTTAAATGAAACCTCTGTATCTGGTTTACTGCCATAAAACAATAGAAATGACGGAGGTATTTAAACTTTGTATTATCTCCTGCAGTTGGAAAGCGGGCGATAGTTTAGCCATTGTTTTTCAAGATAAGAAAGAAAAAATGAAACCAACGATACATTTATAAAGCGGGTTTTGTTGCTTTGAGAGGGGCTACAGTGCGGGACTTTGAAAAAGCGCATTGCTGTAGGGTAGCTTGGACACATCCTTTCTGGTTTGGGACCAGAAGACCCCGGTTCAAATCCGGGCAGCCCCATTTAAATGCCGGAAGGGCTTGCTTGATTTCGAAGAAAGTCAAGCTTTTTGCCTGCGAGCCGGGAAAAAGGCTGCCGTTGGCAGCCCCATTTGAGATATTGAGTATGCACTAAGATGGCAGTTGTAAAGCAACATGGTTCTGTAAAAAGGTTTGGAGCAAGGTACGGCACCAAGACTAAATACAGGTTTGGAAAAATAGAAGCAGAGCAGAGAAAGCTGCATAAATGCCCTTACTGCAACAAGATCAAGGTAAAAAGGGTAGCAATGGGAATATGGCAGTGCCTTAAATGCAATGCCAAATTTGCAGGGAAAGCGTATTCTGTTGAGAAGAAGATAACATTTGAAGAAGAGGCTGAAGATGTGCAGCCTGAAGAAGAGATGAGTGAAGAGTCAGAAAAGGCTGAAGAAGAGGAAGCAGAAGCGCAGTGAGGAGGTCAAGATGGCTGAATACAAATGTTTTGATTGCAACAAAAAAGTGGCTTCTGATTATATCAGGAAAAGGATAAGGTGCCCCTATTGCGGCAGCAAGATGCTGTTCAAGGCAAGAACAGTCACAACAAAGGTAAAGGCAATATAAAAATGGAGCAGAAAGAGACGGAGCAAAAAATAAGCCAGCTGCAGATGTATGAGCAAAGCCTGCAGAGCTTTCTTGTGCAGAAGCAGCAGTTCCAGGGGCAGCTTGCTGAAGTTGAGTCTGCATTGGAGGAGATAGGGAAGACCGACAAGGCATACAAGATTGTTGGAAATGTTATGGTGCTATCAGACAAAAAGGAATTGAATGCCGATCTTGAGTCAAAAAAAGAGATGCTGGAGCTGAGGATAAAGGCAATGGAGAAGCAGGAAGTCCAAGTCAGGGAGAAAACATCAAAACTTCAGGCTGAAATCCTAAAAAGAATAAAGCAGGAGTAAAATGGCTCAGGAATACAATGAAGAGGGCTTTGTAAAAATAATAGAAACGATAAAGGACGTTGCTGATGATTCTACTGTGCCGAAGAATGTCAAGCTCAAGCTGCAGGCAATCCTTTCTGATATGGACAGGAATATGGAGCTGCCCCTGAAATTAAACAAGGCACTGAATGAAATGGATGATATTATAAATGACATCAACCTTCAGCCGCACACAAGAACGCAGATATGGGGCATTGTGAGCGAGCTTGAAAAAATAACGCAGTCGATAGAATGAAGCTGGCACACCAAATAGAAATAACGGTCTTTTCTTATGCAACTGACGATTTTGAAAAAATATCCGGCAGTTTTCTTGAATTGTTCCCGTTTAATCTTCAGGAAGAGAAGATAAAGATGGATGTGAGCAGTGCCAGCGGGTTTAACAACAAAGGTATTGCAGTATTAAAGGCCAAATTGCAAAAAGAGTCCCACACCACAAAACTTCTTGAGAAAATATCCTGCATTCTGGATAAGGCAGAGAAAGGAAAACTGCTGAGGCAGCTTGAGACAAGGCTTGATGATGAGCTTAATTTTTTTATGAGGTTTGGCAAGGATGAGTGGATTAATGACAAAAAACTGATATTAACAGATTCTGGAAGATGCTTCCATGTAAAGGCAAGCATTGCGGCATTTCCAAAGAAAAGGGAGAACGCAATAGAGATAATCAAAAGATTATTCCATTAAGATGCCAACCAATAATATTAAATATGAACATATTTTTTAATTAAAAATGCCAAAAATAAAAATTGCCCCGTCAATATTGTCAGCGGACTGGGATAAGATAAATGAAGAGATAAAGCAGGTGGAGAAGCACTGCGAGCTTATCCATGTTGATATAATGGACGGGATTTTTGTCGGGAACAAAACTATAGATTCAAAGTTTGTAAGCAAAATAAAGACAAAAATTCCGCTGGATGTGCATCTTATGGCGCAGGAGCCAAGCGAGGATTATATCAAAGGGTTCATTACGGCTGGAGGCTCCATAATAACACTGCATCAGGAAGCTTACGGAAGCATTGAAGAGCTAAAAGAAAAGCTGGATTTCATAAGAAAAAATGGGGCAAAGCCTTCTGCTGCAATAAGGCCGAAAACGCCATTAAGTAAAATTAAGAATATTCTTGATTCAGTTGACATGGCCCTCATTATGACTGTTGAGCCGGGGATGGCGGGACAGAAATTCATGCCTGAGCCTATCGCAAAAGTAAAAGAGCTCAGGAAGCTGAAGCCTAATCTTGATATTGAGGTTGACGGAGGCATCAAGCCAGAAACTATAGGAATTGCTGCGAAAGCGGGCGCTAATGTCTTTGTGGCCGGAAGCTCGGTTTTTGGAAAGCCCGATAGAGTAAAGGCTATTATGGAGTTAAGGAAAAGCGCAGGATGACATTACCTCCAATCCACATTAATATCATCAGTCCTTTCATAAGGCTTAATATCAATCGAATCGTAATCTTTTGCCGCATTTTTTCCCTGCAATATTCCCTGCCATGCTATCATTCCCCCATTATCCGCGAGAAATTCGTTCGGCGGAACAAAGAATTTTGCATTTCTTTCCTCGCACATTATCCTGCACATTTCCTGAAGCCTTTTGTTGCAGGCAACGCCGCCTCCCAACAACAACTCGTTTTTTCCGGTGTGCGCCATTGCCCTTTCTGAAACTTCAATAAGCATGGCAAATACAGTTTCCTGGAGTGAAAATGCCAAGTCTTCAATTTTATATTTTTTTGAATCAAATTTCTGCTTCAAATTCGTCAGCAGGCCGCCAAAAGAAACATCCATGCCCTTCACAACATAAGGAAGCTCAATGTAATTTTTTCCTTTTAATGCCAAAGCCTCTATTTTTGGCCCTCCGGGAAAGCCTAATCCGATGTGCCTTGCGAATGCGTCTATGAAATTGCCAATTCCCGAATCTAACGTTTCCCCCATACATCTATATCTTCTTCCTTCATAGGCAATTATTTGAGTGTTAGCTCCAGATGGATAAAGCAAAACTGGATCTTTGGCATCTGTAAGTAATCTTCCTATTTCCAAATGAGCGCAACAGTGATTTACACCTACTAAAGGTGCATTAATCTCCTTTGCAAGTTCTTTTGTCTTTTTCATGCCTACTATGAGGCATGGCGGCAGGCCCGGCCCCTGGGAAAAGGATATCAAATCAATTTCTTTTAGTTTTAATTTTGCTGCATTTAATGCACCCTCAACAACATTGTCTTTTACTTTATCGTGATGCAGCTTTGCCTCGCTTGGATGTATTCCGCCTTTTTCGGTTGTGTAGGCATGCTTCACATTCGCGAGGATTTTTCCCCTGCTGTCCGCAATTCCGCAGCCGAATGTGTGGGCTGTTGATTCGATTCCAAGGCATATCATTAATCAATATAACTGAGGCTTGTTTAAATAGCTTATCCAGGATAATACATATACTCCGACAAAAGCTTGCCGTTGCTGTCCGGATAAGGCAGCATTCTTAGTATATAATTCTTCATCAAATTCTGCCTGACAGTTCCCTTATGATAATTGTCAAAAAAATACTCAAATTCATATTCGAACTTGAAGTTATAGTGCATCAAATTGTAGAAATGCTGCTTTTCTTCCAAAGTCCCTACAGAGAAGCATTCTGTTGACATATAGACAGGGATGCCATTAAGCAGGCTGCTGTAGATTACCCCTACAAATTCCTTTGAGTTTTCCATGTCCAAGTCGGGCTCGCATGGAATTGTGGTGAAATTGCCGTAATATTTCAGAAAAGCCTGGTTGTCGCCGTAGAGCATTATGGCAGGATTCGGCTCGAGCTTTTCGCCTATCAGTTTTGAAAGCTCTTTCATTGAAGAGCCTTCGTGCCTTGCCTTGAGCAGGGGATAAATGCTTGACAGCATCAGAAAGAAAATCAGGACCAATGCGATATAACCTGCATTTTTATAAAAACTAGCGATAAGATTAAATGAATATGCCACAAGAATAATTAATGGAATTATCAGCTCTGCAAAAAACCTGTGGTCGACAACAGAGGCAAAAGTGTAAAACAGGAACAATGGGATGAGCCATAGCGCCAGCAAGGCCAGCAGTTTCCTGTCTTTTTTGTATAATTCGTAAGCTCCAGCAAACAGAAGTATTGCGCCGAGCCATGTTAGAGTAAACTGCAGCCCCGAAAGAGAATAAGTTATCTGGCTGAAAACAAACGTGCCGAAATTCCTTTTCACCTGCTGCCCCAATATCGGCGTTATCAGCAGAAGCAACAATAGGATTCCGAAGATTACAGGCACAATATAAAAAAACATGATTTTCTTCTTTTCAATTGATGAAATATTTCCATTCAGGCTTTTTGAATAAAAGAAAATGAGGCAAAATGCAGCAGGAAGCAGCAGAAGGTTGGATTCCCTCACTAAAAATGATGCTCCTATAAAAATGCCTGAATAGGCTGCGCTGAGATTTTTATTGGATACTATTGATCTTATTAAAAAATGGAATGACAGGAGGACGAGAAAAACCGAGAGCGAATGGCTGTTTGCGAATGTCGAGACCGAGAGGAATATTGGAGTTGCTGAATAAAGCATTGCAGATGAAAATGCAATAAACCTGCTTTTTATGAGGGCGCTTGAGATCAGATAAACAAGAGGGATTGACAAAGCGCCGAACAATGCTGATGAAAAATTTAGCGCGAATTCTGCAGAATTATGATGCAGAAATGCTTTGAAAAAATAAAATATTATTGAATTTGCCAGTACCAGCCCGTATCTTCCGCCACCTATTTCATGTATTGCCCTGTCTCTTACGCTGCCTTCAACAGCCATTGCCAGCTGGACAGAATCATGGTGAAACAGGCCTGCGTTGAGGAACAGCAACCTTAACACCATTGAAAATATAAACAGGAATAATAAAATTAAAAGTTCCCATTTGTTTTCTGCATTATTGGATTTCATTATAAATAAATTAAAATAGTTTTATAAATGAGTTATAATTCTTTTGATTTAAACAATGGAAAATATAAAAAAGCCTGAAATGAAGGAAGTTGATAAATGCGTCTGGGAGATACCTGCATCCTATAAAAAAGGGATGCTTGTGCCTGCAAGAATCTACGGCACAAAAAAGATAGTGGATGCAATGGATGACGGCGTCTTCAACCAAGTGACGAATGTAGCATGCCTTCCTGGAATCCAGAAATACAGTTTCTGTATGCCCGATGGTCATATTGCATTAGCATAAGCTAAGCAAGACAAGTGGGGCTACGGGTTTCCAATCGGAGGAGTGGCTGCTTTTGATCCGGAAGAAGGAGGAGTAATCTCGCCGGGCGGCATCGGATTCGACATAAACTGCGGAATGCGCCTTGTCACAACTAATCTGACTTTCAAAGAAGTCCAGCCAAAACTGAAGGAGCTGATTGACACGCTATTTAAGACAGTGCCGGCAGGAGTGGGCTGCAAGGGATTTGTAGATGTCAGCAGGCCGGAATTTACCGAGATGATGGAGCAAGGCTCCAGATGGTGCGTAGAGAAAGGCTATGGCTGGAAAGAAGACATTGAAAGGACGGAAGGCAACGGCAGGATAGACTGGGCAGACCATAAAAAGGTTTCAGACAAGGCTGTAAAGCGGGGGATAGACCAGCTTGGCACTCTTGGCTCAGGCAATCACTACCTTGAGACCCAGATAGCCAAGGCAGAGCACATCTATGACAAAGAGACCGCGAAGGCTTTTGGAATTCACACTCCGGACCAGGTAGTTGTGATGGTTCACTGCGGCTCCCGCGGCTTCGGCCACCAGATAGGGACAGACTATTTAAGGACATTTGAAGATGTCATGAAAAGGCACAAAATACTTGTTTTGGACCGCGAGCTGGCATGCGCCCCTTTTAACTGCCCAGAAGGGCAGGATTACTATAGGGCAATGGCATGCGCGGCAAATATGGCATTTGCAAACAGGCAGGTTATACTGCACAGGATAAGGGAAGGGTTCTCAAAAGTATTCGGCACAGAAGCTGAGAAGATGGGAATGCACATGGTTTATGATGTTGCCCACAACATAGCAAAGCTGGAAGATCATGAAGTGGACGGCAAGAAAAAGAAGCTTATAGTCCACAGGAAAGGCTCAACAAGAGCTTTCCCGCCGGGACATCCTGAACTCAACACCCTATTCAAAAAAACAGGGCAGCCTGTAATCATAGGAGGCAGCATGGAAACGGGCTCCCATCTGCTTGTCGGGACAAAAGGCGCAATGGAACAGACGTGGGGAAGCACAGCCCATGGCTCAGGAAGGACCATGAGCAGGGCGCAGGCAAAAAGAGAAGTCCGCGGCGATAAGCTGCAGAAAGACATGGAGAAGCGGGGGATTTATGTCCGCTCTGTATCCATGTCAGGACTGGCGGAAGAATCAGGAGCTGCCTACAAGGATGTCGATGAAGTAATTGAATCTGTCCATATGGCAGGAATATCCAAAAGAGTCGTTAAGCTTGTTCCCTGCGGGAATGTAAAGGGGTAATAGCGCAAATATGAAACCAAAATTCAGTATCCTTGAAAACGTCGCAATAGCAGACATCGCGTTCGAGGCATACGGAAAGAGCTATGGCGAGCTTTTCCAGAACGCAGCATTCGCGGTCTTCCAGATGGCAGCCAACCTGGACAAAGTAGAAGAAAAAGAAAAAAGGAAAGTTGAGCTGGAAGCCGGCACTGTTGACAACCTGCTGTACGATTTTCTTTCTGAAATCCTGTTTTTGAAGGACTCGGAGCAGCTGCTGTTCAAAAGCTCAAAAGCAAAGGTCGTGGAATCGAAAGGGAAATTTCTCGTAAAAGCGGCATTCTTCGGCGAAAAAATCGACAGAGAAAAGCACGAGCTCGACAATGACATAAAAGCCATCACAATGCATATGTTTAAAATAGAAAAGATAAAAAATGGCTATAAGGCCACTGTTGTGGTTGATATTTGACAAATGGAAGGCAAAAACAAAAATATAATTGCCGGCCTCATGCAGCTATTGGCGGCTTTTGTTGCGCTAGTTTTGATAAGAAATGAGATAATTTTCACATTTGCAATTATAATCCTGCTGCTGATAAACTTTAAGGCAGATTATCACAAAAATGAATGGGGATTATTTTTGATTGGCTGCATTTTTGGGCTCATAATTGAAGTTGTCCTTGGGGGCATTTACCGGCTGCAGTACTGGCAGCAGGGCTCGCTGTTCGGTGTTCCGATCTGGCTGCCGATTGTATGGGGATATGGGTTTGTGATTATAAGAAGGATAGGGAATCTTATTGTGAAAAGTTAAAAAGAAATTCAAAGCCCTTTCGCAGTTTCCTTCGACTTGTGGATTTCCAGATGCTCTTTTGCAATTCCTCCCAGACTAGTGAGGAACTTGAAGCCGAATGTTATCTTGTTGTTAACCATCATCAGCTCCCTTTTCTTGCCTTCAACAAAATATTCGCGGATTGACTTTTTCCTCTGCTCCTGCGTGAACCTGCTGTCAAACATGTGCTCGTTCTCCAAATTCCATTTCACAAGCTTCCAGTAATCTTCCGCGCCTGTTGACTTGGAGGCGAAATTGAAGATGGATTTTTTCTTTATCGGTGCCTCTTTCAGCTTTGAGTTCATCCTTATAGGATCTGTCACAAGCAGGGGAGTGAATTCCTGCCTCATTTTCTCAAGATAATGCTTGCACATCTTGTTTCGGGTGTCCAGCATTGTTGGTAGGATTGAACTTATTGCCACGCTTCGGCTGTGCTTTTTGTTGAATGAGCCGAGAAAACTTATTGTCTTTAATAAGGCGTCATAGCCGAGGACGTCAGTTGAAGAAGGAATGACCAGCTCCCTGCAGTAAAAAAATGCGCTTTGATTCAAAAAGCGGAGCGATGGCGGGCAGTCAATTATTACATAGTCATAATCAAGCTTTGGAGTGAACCTTTTTTCAAGAATGTCTATTTTTTCCTTCCTGTCAATAAGAGTCTCCTCAACTTCCGCCAGCCTATGGCTGCTGTGGATGACATCCAGGTTCTTTCCTAATTTTGTGATTGACTCAGGAATCTCTGCTTCGCTTAACAGGAGGTCAGACAAGTCTTTCTTTGCCTCAATCTTATGGCAGACCCCGATGTCGCCCTGGGGATCCAAATCAATTATAATGACGCTTTTGCCGTTTCTTGAAAGCCCGGCAGCAAGATTAACAGCAGTTGTTGTTTTGCCAACACCGCCTTTTTGGTTGAAAACAGCAATCTTCCTCATAAGCTCACCTCTATACTCACGGACAAAATCTATTGAGCAATACTTGTCCGCTCCTAATAAGTAAAAGGCAACTTATTGCTCAAATTTTTGAGCCTTTTACTATATTTTAATCCAAGCCAGTTCAGTTTATACCTGATTCTGATTAAAGGAGTATTTTCTTAATCTAGGTATTATTTAAATGTTGTGTTTTTATGTATATAAGTATAGAAAAAAGTATATTAGTTCATTTAAAACCTATGGGAATATTTATATATTAGTTTCAATTTCTATTTAAAATATTAATTAAAATTAATTAATGATTTTAAAATGACTAATCCATACGACCCACAGACACCTGCAAGACCGGAATATTTTGGAGGAAGAGAACAAGTCCTTAAAATAGTTAGAGAAAGAATAGCGATAGCTAAAGAGCATAGCAAATCTGGAGGAATTCTTATCTATGGGCACAGAGGAGTTGGTAAAACTTCATTAATTAATAAGATAATTAGCGAAATGTCGGGTTCAGAAGACAATCCTTCAGATATATTGATAATCAGCAGAAGGCTGGCAAGAACAACAAATGACCAGGAATTATATAAACTTCTTAATGAAGAATTAAAACAACAGGTAGAAAAAAGAAAAAATCTTATAGAAAAAATCAAAACTGCCGCAAAAAATATTGAGGGAATATCGGCATTTAATTTTAGTTTTGATAGGTTAAAAAAAGATGTTGAACAAAGCCAATATCATCAATGGAGAGAGAATGTTGAAAATTTAAAAAATGTTAAGTTAATTTTAATTACATTAGATGATGCAGACTTTTTATCAATTGAAGCGATAGGCGAATTAAAAACAATAGTCGAAGAAATTTCAAATACTCCAATTTTGTTGACTATAAGCGGTTTTATGGACTTTGAAGAAAAATTTGTAGATAAATATTCTCCAGTTGCTAGAATATTCTCGGGTGCTAATTTCAACATTGGAAGGTTCTCTCTTGAAGAAACAAGTGAAGTGCTGGATAAGCCATTAATCAATAATAAAACAAAATGGGATAGGGTAGCTATACAAGTAGTGCAAAAAGTAACTAGTGGGTATCCTTACCTAGTTCAATGCATAGCTTCTGCAAGTTATATAGAAAATTATACAATAACTGAAAAAAGAGTAAAAGAATGTATTAAACAAGCAGTAAATATTGGCAAGAGCTGGTTAGACCATGAGATTCCCGAGGCATCCAACCAAGATGTGATTTCATTCGCTAAGATAGCAAAACTTGACAAGGACATAGTACAAAGCACTGAGATTAGCAGGGTGGGGGTTTCACCGCCTTATATAGGCAGACTAGTTAAACTAAAGATATTAAAGCAAATTAGGAGGGGCAGGTATAGCATAGAAAAATCGCCTATGATTGCCACATTTGAGTTATTGAAAAGGGGGCTATCTGATACCAACAATATTTCCATCATTCATGATTCTGCTTGATGAGATTTTGCCGAAAACAAGAATACCTAGCTCCTGCTTCCCGCTCCATACTTTCCTCTCATGCTTCAGCACAAACTTGCTTTTAGAGGCGCACTCCTTTACAATATCAGGATAGTAGGTCAGTATGGCCATAGCGCCGTTGCCTTTCAAAATATATTCTGCCTGATAGAAAAGATTGCCGAGCAGCTTGTCATTAGCTGCCTTTATGCTGCTGGGAAGCTTTGCGGCAATCCTGTCTATGCTTTTTTCCTTCAGCTTTACGTCAAGCCATTCCATCTCTATCCTGCTCAGCCTTATGAAATCGTGCACTCCGGCTATTTTGGCGTTTTTTCTTGCATAATCCACATATTTGAACATTGAGTCAAAGCCCATAATTTCGCCTTTTGCAGAGGGCTTTTTGTCCTGTTTTTCAAGAAACTTTCTCAGATTTTCCTTATATGCGTATCTTGTAAAAGCAAACTTATCCTTGCTGTAATAATTCGGCGACAGGCCTGAAGAGTACAGGGCTGCCTCTATCATCACTACGCCGTCGCCGGCAAACGGATCGAGCAGGGCTTCATTTTTCCTATAGCCGCTCAGCCTCATCAAAGCATAGGCGATTGTCGCCCTCAGCGAATTTGGCTGGGCGTATATCTTGTACTGCCTTTTCTGCAGCTCCATCCCTGAAAAGTCGATGCCAAAATAAAATTCATTTTGGAGCATATAGCAAAAGAATATTATTTCAGGGGACTTGAAATCGAGCTTCAGGCTGAAATTTTTCTCTATCAGCTTGCCTGCCTCCATTTCCACGTCGACGCTGGAAAAATCGTGATTTCCTTCCCTCCTGCACCGCACAACAAAAGTCTTCGGGCCGAAATCGGCAATGATTTTTCCAATTTTATTTTGATGGGGCTTATTTTTGGTTTTTTTTGCATTGGATTTTTTTACCGGATTATCGGCAATGCCTTCAACTGCATTTTTTATTGCGCTGATTATATCGCCAAAACTATTGAAAGCGGAATCAAGGAGGAGCAGGATGGCCTTGTCTATGGACTGGGACTTATAGGAAACAAGGCACAAGTCCTTAATATCACCAGTGCTGAATATAATGCAGCTATCCCTTATCCCGCATTCTTTCCCCGTAATCTCCCTTACTTCCATGCCTGCAATGTCCTCTATTCCTTTTGAAGTCATTGCAAGGCACCTGATTTCATCCGGCATATGGCATCGGACACTAACATGATTTAAAATACTTTACAATTGGATATGCCTTTCTCCTATTTTTCTTAAAATCACTCTTTTTTCTGATTCGCAGAAAACAACTTCTTTATACCTGTCAAAAAATCCATTTCTGCCAATAACAGGGCTTACTTTATTTGACCCTATCCAGATTATATAGAGATAAATAGGCTCTTCCTGCCATTCGACGAAAAGGCTCGCTGCCGCTTTATAACACTTACACCCGATATTTCCACTGATTTGCTGAGGAGGCTCTATAGGCTCATGCTCAGTAAAATCTATTCCCATTTTCTTGCCTATGGAAAGAGGAAAAGTCCGCGCTAGAATCCAGAAGGCATAAAATGGATTGTGAATCTGATTTATTGAATTTTACAGGAATTGTCGGCCTTAAGCCGTGCAATACCAAGCCGTAGGGTATTGATATACTGTTTGAAGAGGCATCAATCCTGTAAGAAGAAATTCCCATTTTTTATTTTAAAGCAATAAAATTTGATCTTTTTCAGGGACCCTAAAGATAGTAGTCTCTTTAGAACCGCAAATTTGCCTGGCCATATCCATAACATTGCCAGGATCAGCGCCGCATGCAACAACTTTTTTATTGCATATTGCCACCCATTCACCAACATGGCTTTTCAAGTCCGGCTGTGCAGATTTTTTATTTTTCATGCTAATCAACTTACTCCGGCTAATGAGGGGGGTTTTGTATAAATATCTTTCGGCTTATTGGCTTCGTCTAAAAATTAACTGCCCCCTCATATTCTGGCATTTATACTGATAGTATGAAAAGAATCTATTTAGAATATCCTTAGAATCTAATAGAAAGATTTAAATATTCTTAAAAGAAATGATGCCCTGAATGAGGCAGAGCGGCAGGGGCGAAGAAGCTGAGAAAGTCCAAGTTACATTCAACTCTTCACAGCTGGGGCTGGTGGACAAGTACAAGGGAGTGTTCGGCAACACAAGAGCAGAGATTGTGAGGCATATAGTGGCGAACTGGCTTTTTGACAATGAGAAAAAGGGTGAGGCAAGAAAATGAAACGCTTAGCTCTTTGCCTGATTATTGCAGTCGCGGCTTTGGCATTATCAGAAAGCGCGTTGGCAGCGGGAATTACAAATGCCTCCATACTTTACGGGTGGAACGGCTCGGAGTTTGCGCCTGTGCAGATTGATTCTGACGGCAGCCTGAAGACCAGCCTCAACCTTTCAGAGAGCTTCGGAATGAATCCTTATGCCGACGGCCTGTATGACATAGGCTCAAGCTCAATGAGGTGGGCAAACGGGTATTTTTTCAATCTTCAGGTTTACGGCAATATAACCTTACTGGGCAACATCAACATATCCGGCCTGACTTTTTCCAACGGCACTGTGCAGGTGCAGACAGGAAATTTCACGATTGACCCGATAGACACCATACTTTTTGTAGACACCACCAACAACAGGACAGGCATCGGAACAGGAAATCCAAGCTACCTGTTCCAGACCGCTTCAGGAGTTGCGGGAAAAAGCGTCAATTTGAGCAGCGCCCTTTATGTCAATGGAAGCTCCGGCAGGGTCGGGATAGGCACGGAAAATCCCACTACGCCGCTGCATGTTGCAGGCGACACAAACATCACAGGCAGCCTGTTTGTGGCAGGGCAGAATCTTACAAGGATAACAAACAACACGCTGCTATTCGGCTATAACCAGTCAGGCAATTCATTTGCGCCTGTCGGAATAACAGACGGAGGGGCATTGAAATTAAGCATTGTTGAAAGCTCCGGCATTGGAGGATGGGTTGATGACGGCGGCCCTGTAAGGCTGGCAACAGCAACAGACTTGGTTGGAATAGGAACTGCAATACCAACGGACAAGCTGCAGGTATCTGGAAATTTCTCTGTAA
>CAYVTQ010000020.1:0-24077 GCA_964454865.1 uncultured Methanosarcinales archaeon | reverse complement strand
ATTTTTGCCTTATCCCTACATATCAAAATGCGAGCCGATGCCAAAACCCGAGCAAAGCGAGTTTTTACACAAAGCCGCTACACAGAAACCAGCCTCTTTGAGCTTCCGCAGTAGAAATACGCCCTGATATTTCCGATATTAAGGAATTTTTTTGCCCTCCTAAGCTGCTTCCTTGCCTTGATGATTCTGTGCGAGCATTTCACCTCATATAAGTCATAAGTGTCGCCTTTTCTTCCGATGATGTCAATCTCTCCAAGCGAGCGCTTTGGCGTGGAAATCGGAACGTTATAAATCAAGAAATCATAGCGGTGCTTAATCCTGCCGCCCAACTCCCTAATGTACCGGTCATGCTTTGAAAGTTTTGCTCGGGGCATTATTTCAATCTGGAATCGTTAGAAAGCTTCTTTAAATTATTTTCGTTTTTGGATTGTTATCTCCTGTATTGAAGTTAAATTGAATATATTGATGCACCGAAAAATTTGAGAAAAATATCTCATTACGTCGCCTTTGAGGCGACAAAATTACACTTGGCGGAATTTTTACTGCCAAGAAAATTCCGCCTCGAATTTATACAACAGCCACTATAAACTGGCGAGGCGGAGCGTAATCCTGCACAGGATGCCGAAAATCTATACTCACGGACAAAATCTATTGAGCAATAGTTGTCCGTTCCTAATACTTACAACTTGTTGTAAGCTACGAATGGAATGAGTATGAGTAAAAGGCAATTTATTGCTCAAATTTTTGAGCCTTTTACTATAATCAGGGCAGTCTGCCGATTCCAACGTAGTTGGTGCCGAACTTTGTTCGAGCATTCGCGCATGGCAGGGAAGCGGCGCCGAGCACTAACTATGTTGCGAAGCAACGGAAGAAATGCTAAAATTGCCAATTATTTATGAACTACTTCCCAGGACTGCAAAATATCATCTTTTATTTCAAACATTTATCTTGTCCCTGCTGAACAAATATTTTTCGCTGAACACTTCCAGCAGAAAAGAGTCATCCATCTTTCTCAGCTTTTGTACCTTTCTTCTCTTCCTGATCAAATGAGGCAGATTTCCAATAACTGCAAATACGGCAAGCACTCTTGCGCCTGCATTCCCTAATCTAAAAGTAAGAAGATCTTTGAGAACAGCAGCCAGCCTAATTGCAAGAACATAAGGAAGGAATAAGATTATATTCTTGAGCTGCATTATTTTGATAAATGTAGACAGGAGATTTTTTTCCATTAAGTAAGTAAGCCTGCTTTTCCTGCTTTTCCGGACAGTGTGCTGGTGCATATGGTACATGACAGCCTCCGGAATGTGAACTGCTTTGTATCCCAGAAGCCTTGCTCTCAGCCCAAGATCGACATCTTCAGCATAGATAAAATAATCGCTGTCAAAGATATATTCAAATTTTTCAACTATCTCCTTCCTAATAAGGCCGACTCCCAGATAAGGTATCTCTTTCCTGCAGTCTTTGGCGCTCCTGAAATGACCGCTGTAAAAAGCCCTTGACAGCCACGTGCCGCATGACTCCATATTCCTGTCAAAATAATTCACGATTTTTGGGCACGCTATCCCTGCCTTGCCGTCTTCCTCAAGGCATTCAACAAGCTTTCTTATGCAGCCCTTGCTCAGTGAAATGTCATTGTTCGTAAAGAAAATATACTTGCCCCTGCAGCTCTTGATTCCTGCATTAATTCCGCTGTAGCCGAGATTTTCCCTGTTCTGCACGATCACGGCGCCTTTGAAATTCTCTGCAATATATTGCCGGCTCCCATCAGCAGAATTATTGTCAACTATTATTATCTCAATATTGCTGTAGCTCTGCCCCCTGACAGCATTTATTGCCTCCCCTACCACGCTCTTTCCATTGAAATTTACAATCAATGCCGACACCAAAGGCTTCATATTTTGTGCCTCATCCGAAAGAAAATTTGTAGCTTGTCCTTTTAGCCAGGACTGCCCTTAACTCTTCAGACTTCCTTTTCAGGCTGGCGCTGTCTTTGTGCTTCAATGAAACAGCCTTGTCAAAATTTTCAAGCGCCTTGTCAAAATTTCCTGCTTTGGAGTATGTGACCCCCAGATTGTAAGCCCCTGTTGCATTCAAGGGATCGATCTGCATTCCCATTTCAAGCACTCTAATAGCTTCATTGTAATTCCCCATTTTCTCATTGGCAGCCCCCAAGTTGTTGTAAGTGGGGACTTTATATGCATTCAAAAGCAGGGATTTTGTCAGGTTCCTTTTTGCCTCTTTAAGCATGCCTTTTTTCAGGCAGCAGACCCCAAGGCTGAAGAACCCTTCTGCATCTTCTTTTTCCCGGAGCATCTTGGTATAGCTTTCAATTGCATTGCCGTAATCCTTTGCCTTTTCAAAGGCTACTCCAAGCTCATAAAGCGACATCCTGTGCTTTCCGTCAATTTTCAGCGCGCTTTTGAAGGCGTCAACAGAGTCTTTTTCAAGCCCGTTCTCCTTGAGCAGAACGCCCAGCTCGTAATAGGAATCAGCCGTAGGGATCTCTTTGGCCTTCTTCCTTGCCAGCTCCAGATAATATTTTCTTTTTTTACCGACAATTTCAGGAGCTGCATTGCCATAGTGGTAGATTTTTATATCTGAATTCAGAATTTTCCCGCCTGCTTTTTTTATTGAATCTTCCACCAGCTCATGCACAGCGCCGGTAAAATGATGCTCTTTTTTGCTCCTGAACAGCCTTGTTATCAAGGAAACATAAAACCCCTTATACCCATAATTCAGCCCCTTGTCAATTGCCGGCATGAATCCCGCAACAGAAGAATCATCAGTGAAGTTAACCTGCATTACCAAATATCCGTCCGCCTCATTTTTGCCAACTAGATTCTTAATTTCTTTTAAGCCTTCTGCATCTAAGGTCTCGTCAGCATCCAGCACAAGAATCCAGTCTTTTGTGGCATGCCTGATGCTTTCATTCCTTGCGGCGCCGAAATCATCGCCCCACTTAAAATCAAAGATTTTTGCATTAAGCTTTTTTGCTATCTCCTTTGTCCTGTCAGTGCTGCCTGTATCAACTATTATGATCTCATCAGCAATTTCCCTGGCGGAATTGAGGCATCTGGCTATATTTTTCTCCTCATTCTTCGCTATCATGCATAAAGATATTGCTGGAGCCATATTCCATAGATATGGTTTCTTATTTAAATAACTAACGGGCATGAGGGGTTGCGAAATTGAAGATTGTCATCCTGTATGTGAGCATCTTATTTCTATATCTCAAAAAATTTTCTACACAATATTCTCTTCTTTTTCTCAACATTATTGTATCTGCTCTATTCAAAAATGCCAATGTTTTTAACTATATCAAATTTATTTGTTATTATGAGGGGCATAATTTTGATTTTTCTTCTTTATTTTGTTATTATAAAACCAGCAAATATATATGCTGAAAACTATATTTCTTAGTATGTATAAATATCGTAAGCTTTAAATACGGAAACTTTCCTAAATACTGACAAGAACTCATAAAACAGTAAGAGTTCCCTATACATAAGACTAATCAAAAAAACATTGGAGGTGTTTTGAGATGAGATTTCAAAAAGCGATAAAGAGAATAGTTGCACTAGGTACTGGTGCTACAATGTTAGGAGCTACACTTGCAGGAGCAATGGCAGCAGATCTTTCTAATTATCCAGCGCCATTCATTAAAGATGGAAAATTCAATGGTGTTATGGTTGTCGGCGACAAAGCAGCAGCTGAAGACGTTATTGGCGTTTCAGACATAGCTATAAGCTTGCAGGCAGCAGCAGTTAAAAAGGCTGCATCATCAGGAAGTTCGGGACTGGCTGTTGAAGGAGATGCATGGCTGGTAAGAACATCAAACAAGCTGGAGTTGTCAGAACAATTGGTAACTGGGTCAAGCCTTGAGACTATGAGGAACGTTACAACTTTTATTGATGATGGTGAATTGAAGGCACTTGCGGCTGGAGAAATCACAAACAACAAAGTGACAGCACCTTATAACCAGTATTTATATTTGCTGGGACCGGATGCGGATAGAAACGTAGACACAGGGTATGTAGTTTATACAGAGAATGATGCTGATACAACTGCAGATTTTCTTTATTTTAAGTCAGGGAGACATATAGGACGATACCTACTAGAATTTACAACCCAACTTGAAAGTGATGTTGATGATTCAGCTGGTTCTGCATCTACAACTGGCTTGTTCTTAACGGACTATCAAGACGTTGACCTTCCTTTGTTCGGGAAGAAATATACTATAGTAACAGCTAAAAGGGTCACAACTTCAGGAAGTAGTGTTATATTAACCTTAATGGGTGGTGCGCAAAAGGACTCCTTAATTGAAGGCAACACTAAAACATATAATATTGGCGGCAAAGACTATGAAGTGACTCTAAACTTCGTTGATTCAGATGAAGCTCAATTTGTTATTAATGGGCAGCAGACAAGAAAAATGAAGGATGGGGATACTGATAAGCTGTCAGACGGCACAACAGTTGGAGTTACAGATGTCCTCTATCAGGACTATGCAGGAGGTATCCATAGTGCGACTTTCTTCGTAGGAGCGCAGAAATTGGAATTGAAGGATAGTAATATAACTGATACAAGTTCTTCCACCAATTTAAAGGTAGATGATGATACAATTGATGATGCATCTGTAACAATAGAGGGCAGCGATGACAATTCTAATTTTAAGATAAGCAGAATAAGTGTCAATATGACTGCAGATGACAATTTCTTTGTTCCAGCCGGCGGTAAATTAAGCGCAAATCCAGATTTGGATGAGCCGCAAGTATTATTTACTAACAACTGGGATATTGAGTATAAAGGATTGAGCAAAGAAGCAACAGAAGAGATAAGGCTAAAGACAAGCGGAAATACAGAATACGACTTAGAGTTTGTTGATGGTGATGGACATAAAGTAAATGTGCCTATAGCAAAAGTGGGAGCAACTGCCAATGAATTTAAATTAGGGGAGGTAGGCAAACCATTTATTAATATTGAAGTCCCAAACGCAACTTTAATTAAGAAAGATTCGTATTTAGTTGTTACAGATACAAGCAGAAAGAGGGGTGAAAGGAAAACCTATATCCTTCAATATAAAGGAGCTGATAAGTCAACTGCAGATAGCCCTAAAATAAAGTTTAAAGACCTTGGAAGCAGTGATACTATAGAAGTAACCTATACATTAGGCTCAACCTCAGGGGTAGTTGGTCCGGACGGCACTGACACCCTTTATCAGGTAGGAACGCTGAAATTGGCTGGGGCAGACCATGCAATTTACAATGCAAGCAGCGTAGGAAGTAATGACTATAGTATTATGGTGGACTTGGACGCAAGTGGAGGATTGGCTACAACAAATGAAAGTGCATTGGCACCAGTTGTCATAACGACAAGATATGGCATGGAGATCAACATCACTAATATGACTGGTGAGTCTCGTTTAGAGCAAAAAAGTAGCGGAATCGTTGTGAAATTTGTCACACCTGATGAAAGCAAAGACACTAATGCCAAAGATTCAGTGGAGAAGATGTATGCGTCAGACTTTGTAATTAACATAACAGCAGCATCAAGCAAAGTGCAACATAGTACATTGGCAGGTTACTCACCGAACCAAAGAGGAACGCAGGTGAACTTAAGAACACCATCTGGAGAAACCAACATTGCTTATGGATATACCCACTATGGTACATTCATAACAAGAGATACTCCGACAAACGACCCTGCAACTATAAAGATGGAATATCCGCAGAACCAGAGACTGCCTTTGGTATACATTACAGGCAAAGGAGTTTCGTTCAGCGAGACAGCAGCTGGATCAGGAGATGCAGTAACTCTTCAGAGAATTGAAGTTGGCGCAACAAAGCTTGCTTCAGAAGTTCCGGACATAATGGCTGTGAACTCAATCATTGTTGGCGGTCCATGCGCTAACGCAGCAGCAGCTGCAGTGATGGGCAACCCAGCGGATTGCGCAGCAGGATTCGAGCCAGGCGTTGGCAAGGTCCAAGTGTGGGATGTAGGAACAGGCGTATCAAAAGATAAGGTTGCAATGCTGGTAGCTGGCTATAGTGCGCTAGACACAAGAAATGCAGCTCAGGTTGTTGCTAACTACAAGGACTACAAGAGCCAGTTGAAAGGAGGCGCTGTTGAAGTCAGAAAGGTTGGCAGCCAAGTAACAGTAGCTGCTCCAGTGGCTAAGAAAGCAATGGTTGAGGAAACTACAACTACCACAACCACTACAACAAGCGGCACAACACAATAAGTAAGGAACTAAATTTTCCTTAACTTTTTCTTTCTTCTTTATTTTATATTGATTTTCTCCCGATATCCTGGATTTATCTTAATTGCTTCCTGAAAGCAGAATAATGCCCTTTCTTTTGCCCCTATTTTATCATACAACAAGCCAAGATTGAAAAAAGTGCTTGCATTTTTTGAATTTATTGAAATTGAAGTCAAAAATGAGTTAATAGCATCCTCATTTCTGCCTTGTTTTGCATACACAATGCCCAAATTATTATGGCTATTGTCATTATCTTGCGCAAGTTTAATGCATCTTAAAAGGCACCTTTCTGCTTCATACAGCTTGTTTACTTTAATGTAACAGCCGCCTAAGTTAAGCCAGCTTTTAAGATACTCGGGGTTTTCCTTAATGGAAAATTCAAAACATTTTATTGCTTCTTCAAATTTCCCTATTTCCTGTAATTGTATCCCCATTTGGCATAATGAATGAAAATCCCTTCTTTCAGATTTCTTGGCTGTAAGCCTTATGTACAATGCCTCTTTTTCCCGTAGCTTTTCCTCGCTTATACTTAATCTGCCAAAGTGATGTATAGGAAAAGGCGCATCGAGGACTTTGCCTAGTTCGTGTATTAGTGGATTAATGCACTCATGAATTACATTTTGAAACCTAATCCTGGAATCATTCCTAAAGAGCCTTATCATCCTTGTTTCAAACCAGCCAGATGCATAAGCAGGATATTCACTATTAATGGCAGATTTCCATCCTGCAGCGCTTGAGTCATCTGTATAGGTTCTAATAGCAAAATAATAGCCATAAACGTCATCCCTTGTAATTATATCTTTTAATTTGCTGGAATCTCCCTCAAAAATAAACTCATCAGCATCAAGAAACAAGAGCCATTCGCTTTTGGCATGCTCAATGCACTTATTTCTTGCAGCACTGAAGTCATCTGTCCACTTAAAGTCATACACTTTATTCCCTAAACTAAAAACAATATCCTTTGTCCTATCCGTGCTGCCAGTATCCAGAACAATAATCTCATCAACAAAATCCTTTACTGAACTTATGCATCTAGCTATATGCGCTTCCTCATTCTTTGCAATAATGCATAAGCTAAGCGTTGCCATTTGCTGTTTATCTGCTTAGAAGCTCGCCCATAAATATATTATGCTTTGTTCTTATTATCCTCAGCCTTGCTTTTTCACCTTCTTTCTTATCGCAATTCGGCACAGAAATAAGCCTGTTTTGCGCTACAGCAAGCTTCTCATTCCTCAGCCTTCCAGGCAAAACTATCTGCGCTTCTATTGTCTGCCCTTTTCTGAAAGGCTTTGGAAGCTCCCTGACTTCATGGACATTAAATGCTTCCTTTGGAGTTCTAAGCTGTATTTCGTGCTGCTCCTCTAATTCTGTTAATCTGCTGTAGAAAGACTCCATTTTCTGCTCTTTCACTGGATTCCTGCCAAACCTGTAATTCAGGAAATTTTGTATTCCAATAGGAGGGCAATTCTTCCCTGCCCCTATTTCCTTGGCGAATCTAGCCAATTTGGCCAGCTCGCTGTCATTATAGCCCGGCAGCCACACTGGCACTATAATCAGGTCCATTTTTGTTGGAATATACCTTGCAATGTCAAGCACTTTATCCAGATTATAAGCCCAGCCTGCCATTTCCTGGGCAATTTTCCGGTCCATGGCATTCAAAGAAAGGTTGATTCTTGTCAATCCTGCTTCTGCCAGCTCATCAACAAGCTGTTTTGTCAGCAAAGTGCCGTTGGTGTCGATAGAGCCGGTCTTTACGCCTTTAACTGACATAACATCTTTTACAAGCTCCGCCATTTGTGAATAAAGCAAAGGCTCTCCCTGCGCATTAATATGGGCGTCTAAGTCATCAACGCATTTATACTCTGCTATCTTCTTAAACTCTTCAACCAGATAATCTTTTTCTACGACAAAATCCATTGTTCTTTTGGATCTCGGGCCTTCATCGACAGAGCAGTAGATACATCCAAGATTGCAGCTCGACATAGGCTTTACTTCAATCACATTAGTGCCCCTGTCTATCAGCCCAAAATAATTAGTCCCTATCAACGGAATTCCAGAGCTTTTGTGTATATACACAGTGTCTTTATTGTTTAATCTGTTCTTCAAGCGCTTAAATCCCTCTGCAAGAAGAAACTCGAACTTTCTCCTTGCGCTTGTTTCAGAGCTTCCTTCAAAATCAATCCCCCCATCCTCAAGCCTGTATTTGCCTATTTTTAGCAGCCTTTCATTGTCAAGATAAAAATAGAATTTTCTGAGGAAATTGGCCTTTAATCCCTTGCTGTCCTGCTCAAATGATAATTCCTTAAACATAATTTTTGTCATACTTGGCAGTAGTGATTTGGGAGATATAAATCTTATTATAAATAGGGCTGTTATCGGCAGCGTTCAAAATCTTGCTTCGCAAGGGTTAGCAGCTTCTAGCCCAGTGTTTCTAATGGTGCTGTATCGGTCATGCTCCGCAGGAGCCAACCCTCTGACCTCTTTTTATGTGTCAGGCAAATGGGCTCGACTTGCTCGAAAAGCAACAGACAACCTTGATTAGCTTTTCGGCACCACCTGAGGTGGTAAGGCTGCTAACCTGCATTTTGAACACTGCCTGGCTAATCAAAAATTATATATATCCGATTAAACAATCTCTTTAGCGGGGGCAAAATGGCAGAGAAATCAGTGGTTATTACATACGAGACTCTTTTTGAGCTTCTAAGCAGGGAAAGAGAAAGGCCGGAATTGCAGAAGCTGGAGACAAATTTCTATATTGATGTTATAGACTACCTGAAAGAAAAAAGCAGGTATACAGAAGAGATAAAAAACAACCAGGCAATCACTTTTGAAGAAAAGATGAAAGCAGAGAGGCAGCTTCATAATCTCCACAAGATAATAAAAGACCTTTATGAAAGGAGGGAAAAGAAAATACTCCTTATTGCTTTGGACAAAAGCAGGACAAAGTCCAATATAATAGACACTTCTGCCTTGCTGCAGGATGAAAGGAAGATGCTGGATTCCCTGACAAATTCTCTTGATTCGTTCAGGGCAGACATTATAGAGAATGTAATGGCTCAAAGGCAGCCGCAGGCAATAAGCAATCCTGCGCAGCAGCCCCCAATCCATGAGCTGCAAAGGATTATAGTTTCACAAAAGGGCGAAACAGGCTTCAGCAGCGCATTGGAGCTTGAGAAGCCCACAAAGCTTGTGAGGTTTGTCCATGCCGTTCCTAAATTCGTCGGCACTGAGCTGGAGGAATACGGCCCTTTCCAGGAAGAGGATGTCGCCAATCTCCCTTCTGAGATAGCAGAGCTTCTGGTGGCAAAAGGAAGGGTTGAGGAGATTAAAGGATCTTGAATCTTGAAAGGCTCCGTCCAAAAAATCTCCTTTCAGTCGGGTTGCCATCAGCTCGCATGTTCAGATATTACCCGATAGCCAGAATTCCCATTGCAATTTCCTTCTGGCTTTATTTTAATTATGATGATGCTCGCAGTAAAAATTGATGGCAACCTTTATTTTTTGGATGGAGCCATCTTGAAAGAAAGGTTTTTAAATGAGGCATTTATCTTTCATTTATTATGAAACTCTCCAAGACAAGAAACACATACTGCCCTTTTTGCAGGAAGCATACTGAGCATACTGTTTCTTTAAACAAGAAAAAGAACCCAAGCAGCCTGACTTACGGCTCAAAAGTGAGGGCCAGAAGGAGGGGCAGGGCAAGGGGAAAGGGAAACATGGGAAGGTATTCAAAGCCTGCAATAAGCCAGTTTAAGATGACCGGAAAAAAGACATCGAAAAAGACTGATCTAAGGTTCCAGTGCAAGGAATGCAAAAAGACGCACATTCAGGGAGAAGGATTCAGGGCAAGGAAGATTGAGTTCAAATAATTCTGATATTCAATTGCACTTATAAATCAAATACAATCCCTCCAGCTTGTCGCTAAAGCTCGAGAGCAAGCCGCATCTTCCATTTAGAAATTCCCTGGTTTCCGGAAATTGGGATATCCCCTCTGCATTCCTGACCAGAAAAATAATCCCTCTGCCTTTTAATTTTTCCAATGTTCCGCCTATGCTCATCGCGCCCGTATTGAAAACAAATGGATTTGTATCAGCAGCATCAAGCGCTATTTTCCTTCCGGTCATTAAGGCTACCAGCGGAACTGTCGAGCTGTCCCCAAACAGCAGCGCATCAGGGGCAGTTTTGGATAAGATAAGATTATGGATATCCTCCCCCCTGCCGAAGCCTTCAAAGCCCACTCTCTGCAGGAATAATATGTCGGATGCAAGATTCCATAAAAAGACTCCAAAAATAAAAATCAAAATAACGATAAAATATTTTTTTGATATGATTTTAATGCTGCTTAATGCCTCATAAGTGCAGTGTCCTCCTATAACTGCCATAAAAGGAAATGCCGCCATAAAATAAAAGTTGAATACACTGCCAAGCAATGCCATGGCTGCAAGATACGCTATGGAAATGGATGCAAAATCCGCCAATTGCCTTTTTTCCCTGATGAAAATGAATCCGGCAAAGCCCAAGAATAAAATCCAATTAAGCTTTATTACATTCAGGTATTCTGAGAATTTAAGCTGCTCCGGGCCTTTCAATAAATGAAATTTATAGGCGGAAAAGGCATAGCTGGAGCCTGCCGCGAACAAAAAAATCAGGTTCACGCTGAGAAAAATCGCCAGAAATCCCGCCGACAAAATAACAAATTTTCTTTTTTCCCTAAAGTAAGCCAAAAAAAGCATTATGGCAATCGGAATCAGGCTTAAGAATCTTGAAATTCCCGCCAGCCCGAAAAACAATCCTCCTATAAACAGCTTATTTTTTACCGCATAAAAGTAATATCCTATAAGCAGAAACATCACTGCAAGCTCTATGCCGAAAGAAAACACAGAATTGAACATCGTGCTGTAGCTGAATAAGAATAATGCCAATGAAATCAGCGCCTTGCCGCCGCCGAACATATTCTTAGCTGTCAAATAAAGAAAAAATCCGGCTATTAGTGTTGAAATGAATGGGATCAATTTTAACATAAGGATATTAAATCCAAATGCCTTGAAAATAGGCGCCATAATATACAGCTGCAATGGCGGATGCGCGTAAAAGAAGTCCTTATAGGGGACATAGCCTTCCGAAACCAGCTTGCCCATGTAGTAATACACATTCTCGTCTCCAGGCTGAGCCACACTCAGGCCTTTATATGCAATGGCAGTAAAAACAGCGAAAATTGCTGCAATAAGAAAATATTCGGTTTTTTTGTTCATTGATTTGAATAATATATCCAGACTTTAAAATTATTGTGGGAAGAACCGGTGCCAATATTAATCCAAAACTATATAAACCGATATAAAATACTCCCTAGTATGAAAATAAAGGAGCCTGTGAGCAAATTCATCAAGGTAAGATGCTCTAAATGCAAGAATGAGCAGATAATCTTCGGCAAAATATCGACTGTAGTGGAATGCCTCATATGCGGCAAGTCTGGCAAGCCTCTGGCAGATCCTACAGGCGGCAAGAGCAAGGTAAGGGCCAGAATTCTTGAAGTGCTGGAGTAATTTAGGCAGATAATCAAAATGCTATTTAAGAAAAAGGGATTTCCAGAAGAGAATGAATTAGTGCTTTGCACCGTTACCAGTGTCCAGTACCATTCTGTTTTTGTAGAGATTGATGAATACGGCAAGTCCGGCCTTATACACATTTCTGAAGTCTCGCCCGGAAGGATAAGGAACATCAGGGATTTTGTCAAGGAAGGCAAGAAGATAGTCTGCAAAGTTCTTAAAGTGAGCGCGGAAAAGGGGCATATAGACCTGTCCTTGAGAAGAGTCAACGAGACTGAAAAAAGAAAAAAGATTGACATAATCAAGAGGGAGCAGAATGCCGAGAAAATAGTGGAGATGGTTGCAAAAAAGCTCGGCATTCAGGCAGCAGATTTTTATAATCAGATAACAGAAAAGCTCTTCAAGAAATATCCTGACCTGAGCGCAAGCTTTGATGATGTTGTTGCCAAGGGAGTATCGCTGGAGCAGCTTGGAATAGATAAAAAGCATGCTGAGATATTGGAAGAGTCCATAAGGCAGAGAATGAAGCCTCATGAAGTTAATATAATAAGGACTCTCAAAATAACGATTTATTCTCCTAATGGCATTGACGTGATAAAAGAGGCTCTTGCAAAAGCTGAGGCGGCGTCAAAAGACAAGATAGCCATAACTTATCTCGGCTCAGGCTCTTACAGGCTGAGCGTCAGGGCTCCTGACTATAAGGAAGCTGAAAAAATACTGGCCAAAAGCAGCGATGCAGCCATTGAATTGATAGCAAAGAATGACGGCACTGCTGAGCTGGCAAAAGGGTAATCCTGCAATATGGAGCATATAATGAAATGCCCGCAGTGCGGCAAATACACGATGAAAGAATCATGCTGCACACAGACAGCGCCGGCAAAGCCTCCAAAATTCAGCGTTGAAGACAGGTATGCAGGTTACAGGAGAAAAGCCAAGCATGATGATTTTAAGGAAAAAGGGCTGATATGATGGAAAAATACTGGCAGATAAAGCAGGTTGCCAAATTGCCGCAGCTGAACAGGCCTGTCCTTATAGAAGGCTTGCCGGGCATCGGCAACGTCGGCAAAGTGTCTGTTGATTTTCTCATAGACGAGCTTCATGCAAAAAAAATTTACGAGATAAACTCATATCATTTCCCGCACACTGTATTTGTGAATGAAGACAATCTCGTCGAGCTTCCTATAATAGAAGTGTTTTACAAGAAATTCAATGACGGCAGGAACGACCTGCTGCTTATAGGAGGGGATGTCCAGCCTATTGATGAAGTGAGCTCTTACGAATTCTCGGAAAGGCTGATTGAGCTGCTTAAGAAGCTCAAAGGGGCAGAGCTTATAACTCTTGGCGGAATCGGGCTTGCAGAAATACCTAAAAAGCCCAGAGTGTTCTGCACAGGCAACTCAAAGGAGATAGTCAGGAAGTACAAAATCAGCAGTGTAAATGACAAGCTTTACGGCGTTGTAGGGCCCATAGTGGGCGTTTCAGGCCTGCTCGTCGGATTGGCAGGAAGGCATAATGTGGATGCAGTCTCGTTTTTGGCGGAAACTTACGGGCATCCGCTGTATTTGGGCATAAAAGGCGCAAAAGAGCTGCTGAAAGTACTTGATGAGAAATTGAAACTGCACATTAAAGTCGACAAGCTTGACCAGGAGATCAAGGATGTGGAGTCTGAGCTGATAAAGAAGACAGAGCAGCTTTCCGACCTTTCAAAAACGCTGGCGCTCAAGAAGCTGAGGAAAAAAGGCGGGGATATGAATTATATAGGATAAAATGAGCCTCAACCTGCCCGAATATGCGGAAAATGCGCCAAGCTTGGCATGGAAAAGGATTTTGGCATTCCTGATAGACATTATGGTGATTAATTTTGTCGTGCTGCTGCCGTTCAGGTCATACATGAAAGGCATTTTTCCGAAAGAATACAATTTTTCGCAAATGTACGCTTATTTTAACTCCAATCCCCATCTGATAACAAAAATAACAATAATCTCAATATTCATTTCATTCATAATAATAGCTTATTTTGTCGCCTTCGAATACAAATTCAGGCAGAGCATCGGCAGGAAATTAATGAATCTGTACGTGTCAAGCCAGGCAAAAGACATCAGGCTCTGGCAGCATCTTGTCAGGAACATTGTCTTCCTTCCAGTATTCCCTTTTATTTTGCTGTGGCTTATAGACCCTTTGTTCATGTTTTTTTCAAAATCAAGGCAGACATTGACCGAGATATTGAGCAGGACGGAAGTAAAAAACAAATCTGAAACTCCTGCAAATAAGTATAATCTGCCAATGTAAGGCCAAGTCAGGCTTCGGTGAAAATGTAGTTGCCGTCAAAATGCGAGGCTTTCAAACTTTTTATAGTGGACGAAAAGGAAATTGTAGCGGAGGAATCGTTGTTCCTCCTGACGTAGCAAACTTGTTTGCTACGCAATGGGAACCTACGGAGTTGGTACCGAACTCTGTTCGAGTATTTTCGCTATACTTACAAAGCCGAGCCGCCGATTTGTCCGAGAGCATGCGAGCGGACTCACATGCAAATCAACCTTGAAAAGATTTTCACAGAAGCCGCCAAATCAATAAAATTTATAATTGAATAATAAACTCGAAAGCAAAATGCCGAAAAAACCCGAGGGTGGAAATGAATTTACATGGGGAAAAGCGGTTTACACTCTTATAATGCTTGTCATAGCGGGCTTTTTCCTCACTATAATCATCTCATTATTTGTCGATTCTGATGTTGAGCTTATGTCAGGCAATGTCGCCATTATTCCTATAAAAGGGGTTATTTTAGGGGATGAAGGCAGCAATTTTCTTCTTGACGATGCCGCCTCTTCGCAGGATATAGTTGAGCTTATAGAAAAGGCAGATGCCAATCCCAACGTCAAGGCCATCATCTTTGAGATAAACAGCCCGGGAGGCTCTGCTGTCGCTTCTGAGGAAATCGCGGATGCAATAAAGAAAACAAATAAGACAACAGTTGCATGGATAAGGGAAATCGGCACTTCAGGAGCTTATTGGGCAGCCTCGTCTGCAGATCATATTGTTGCCAGCAGGGTTTCCATAACCGGCTCCATAGGGGTGATAGGCTCTTATCTGGAATTCGGCGGATTGCTGCAGGATTTTAATTTGACTTACAGAAGGCTTGTTTCCGGCAAGTATAAGGATATCGGAGACCCATTTAAGGAATTGACGCAGGAAGAGCAGGATATTTTGCAGAAGGACTTGGATGATATAAGGAATTATTTTGTCGAGGAAGTCGCAAAAAACAGGAACATGAAAAAGTATGAAGTCGAGAAAGCCGCAAACGGCCTGTTTTACCTTGGTGAGGAAGCCAAGAAGCTGGGGCTGGTCGATGAATTAGGCGGCAAGGATGAGGCCATAAGGTATATTGAGCAAAAAGAGAGCATCAAGGCGGAAATATCAAAATATGATGTTGAGAAATCCTTTTTTGACCTTCTGGCAGGAGCCTCAAGTGAAATGTCGTTTTATGCCGGGATGGGGATCGGGAAGGCGTTTTTAAATGGCAATCTGAATAATAAGATATCAATTCATACATAGAATGCCTCTATTTTACACACTAATAATGGCACTCCTCCCTCTAAAAATATTTAAAAAGGGGCTTATTTATCTACGATTTCTATGAAAAAATTGAGGATACTGCTTGTTCTAGCTCTATTGATTTATACCTATGCCGCACATTCCGCCCAGCATGATGAAATGGACGAGCTTTTCGGGGGTGAAGAGGAAGCTGATGTCATTATAGTGCTTAATGATGATTATGTAAATGTTCAGCAATCTGGAATTAAAGCCCAGTTTAAACAAGCGCAATTGGCACAGTATGATGAAACAGATGATTTTAAAGCAAAAAAAGCAATGATAAGAAAGCAGCAGGAAGGTATCTTTAAGGAAATAAAAGTCAAGAAAAAAGATAGTAAAAGCAAAGGGTTGTCAGTTCAGGCAGCAGAGGACTACGACTTTGATTTGAAAAATTCCTATTCCACAGTAAACGGATTCTCTGGCAGGTTGAAGAAATCAAGCTACGCTAAGCTGAAAAATAATCCAAGAGTCAAGATGATTTACAAGCCAAAGCCTGTAAGCCTTTTTCTTAATGACGCTAAAGGCATAGTGAATGCCACAGAAACGTGGCGGTTAGTGTATAATGAGCAGAATATAACTGGAAAAGGTGAAACTGTTTGCGTTATTGACACAGGCGTTGACTATACACATTCTGCCTTGGGCGGGTGCACTCAAAGCCAGTTTTTGGATGGGAACTGCGGAAAAGTTATTTCAGGATATGACTATATAAATAATGATGATGATCCAGCAGATGACCATTGGCATGGCACTCATGTTGCTGGGATTGTGGCATCAAATGACCCAACTTATACAGGAATTGCGCCCGAAGCGAATATTGTCGGACTGAAAGTATTAAATGCTGCAGGTGGCGGAACCTCTTCTAATGTTGCGGCTGGAATTGACTGGTGCGTAAATAATGCGACAAAATTTAATATATCTGTAATAAGCATGAGTCTGGGCGGAGGCCAATACACCTCTTTCTGCGATTCTGCCGACCCCCTAATAGCAGCAGCAATAAATACGGCAGTCGGCAGGAATATTTCTGTTGTAGTTGCAACAGGAAATACTGGTACAATTTATACTGATGAAATTGGAGGAATTGCCTCGCCTGCCTGCATAGCGAATTCCACAAGAGTCACAGCAGTAGACAAATCTGATTCAATGGCAAGTTTTGCATTTAGGCATTCAAATTTTCCTGATATTTTAGCTGCGACTGGTGTCAGCATCACTTCATTAAAAGCAACTGGAACTGCTACTCCTGTCGGTTGCTCTGACAGCGGCATTTTCAGGACTTGCTCAGGCACCTCGATGGCAGCCCCGATGACTTCAGGCGCTTTCGCATTATTAAAGCAGTTCAAAAGGCTCGAAAGCAGCACAATACTGACTCCATTGCAAATCCAGCAGAAACTCAATGACACTGGAAAAATAATTGACGACACAGGAGGCTCCGGGCTGCAGTTTTCCAGAATTAATGTCTATGCCGCTTTATTGGCTTTGGATACTGCGCCTAATATAACATTCACAAATCCAACACCCTTAAACAACACAAGAATCCTTGTTGATTACACTTTCATTAACATTACTTCCAATGAAATCCTGCTCAACGCCACTTTGGAATGGAATGGCACGAATGAGACAATGGAAGGCTCCGGCACAAATTGGCGGAAAAATAAGACTAACCTCAGTGTCGCATCAGTGCCTTACATCTTCAAAGTCTGGGGCAATGACACAAGCGGCAACATGGCAGTTACTGAATTAAGAACACTAATTTTCAATAACACTCTTCCAGTAACAGACTCCTTTCAGCCAGAAATTCTCGTATTTTCAATAGCAGAGCCTGATAACCAGACTTTTAATATTACGGCGCATGACAACGAAGGAAATACTTTAAATTTTAATTGGTACAAAAACTCATCTTTGGCAGCATCAAGCTCAAATTACACTTTTCTAGGAAACTATACTTCAGCGGGCTTCTATAACATCACAGTTATTATTTCCGACGGCGATTTGTCAGCTTCAAAGCAATGGAATTTTAGTGTTAATAACACTAATAGGGGAATTAACATAACCTCGACACCTGCAACCGATGCAAAGGAAAAAAGGCTCTATAATTATAAGGTAACTGCTGCTGACCCAGACAATGATGTATTGGTATATTCTGACAATACTACATTATTTGACATTGATTCATCCACTGGGCTTATTTCCTTTACTCCAACAACAACAGGAACTTATACAATATTGATTAATATAACAGACGGCATAGAAACAGCTGCGCAAATATATAATTTAACGATAGGCTCCATAAGCAACGCATTAAAAATATCGCTTCTTAATCTAAAGAATGATTCAACAATAAACACCAATTCCACGTGGCTGAATATATCCACTGATAAGTATGGAAATTGCACGTATAATTTAGATTCTGAAGGTATTAATAATTTTAATATCTCTACCGCGGATTATTGGAAAGTTGAGACTTCTAAGAAATTGGAGTTGAGTCAAGAGTTGGTAAATGGAAATAATGTACAAACAATAAGAAATGTTACAACATTTATTGATGAAAGTGACCTTAAGAATGCGCTATTGAATGACTTGGTTTCTAATTTGAAAGGGGATTCTCAATATAACCAATACTTATATCTTTTAGGTCGTGGCACAGATACAGCTTTAGATACGGGGTATGTAATTTATACAGAAGACAATGTGGATTTCACATCAGATTTCTTGTATTTCAAAGTGGGAAAAGAAATAGGAAGATATCTACTTGAATTCGTAAAACCTCTTAAAACAGATATAAAAGACGATTCAGGTAATATAGCTGCAACAGGGCTTCATTTGACAGATTTTGAAAATGTCGATATAAAATTCTTCAATAAAAAATATACCATAATCAAAGCAAGCAGAACTTCTCAAGTAGGAAATAACATTAATTTAACTTTAATGAGTAATGCTATAAAAGACACACTCTTAGATGGGAATACTGGAAGCTATGATATAGCCCAAAAAAAATATAACATAACTGTAAATTTTGTTAGCTCTACACAAGCGCAGTTTGTCATTAATCAGCAAAATACTCCAAATTTGAATAAAAATCAATTTCATAATATTACAAGTGATGTTTTTATTTATGTTTATGATATACTATATCAGGATTTTGCAGGGGGCATACATAGCGCTACATTCTATATAGGCAAAGATAAAATGGACTTGAGTGATTCTTATCTTAAAGACAGAGCTTCAACTCATTCATTAATAGTTAATAATAAACTTATAGATGATGCATACGTTATAATAGAAGGACAAGACAATAACTCCAGTTTCAATATAAGCAGAATACATATTAATATGACAGCAGATGCCAATTTTTATATACCAGTAGGCGAAAGATTAAGCGAAAGTTCAAATTTGACTAAACCGGAAGTCTTGTTAACAAACAACTGGGATATTTCTTATGGCGGCTTGACGGCAGAGCCAATTGAAAAAATACATCTTGTAAATAGCGGCACTGGCAAATATGATGTAAGGTTTGTAGATGCTGCTGGATATAAGGTCTCGCTTCCTGTTGCTGAAAGCACTGGAGGCAGCATTCTTTTATTTGGAAGATCAGGAAAGGACTTTATCAATGCAGAAGCTTCAATAATAAGCAAGGATGACTACCTAATATTAACAAATTCCTCTATGAACAGAAGTTTAAGGCCTACTTATGCTTTACAGTACAAAGGGGCGGAGAAAATATCCATAGAAGGTCACTTATTAAAATTCAAGAATCTGGGAGACGGCACTACAATAGAATTGGCTTACACTGATTCCACACCTTTGGCTTATTTAAATCTGAATGGAACACGAAATGCTGTTTACCTTGCTGCAGGCTCTGACATAAGCCAAAACGATTTTAATATTATGGTTGATTTAGATGGGGATGGAACATTAAATAATGATTTGAATGCAAATACGATTATAACTACTAAATATGGCGCTGAAATAAATTTGACAAATCAAACTGATAATAACATACTATTTAGTATACGGACACCTGATGATAACAATGACATGAGCAAAAATATATCAAATATTCAAACTGTAGAAGCTATAATAAACATAACAAATAACTCTGGAAACACAACAGTAAACTCTAAAGACACAATAAAAATTTTTACATTAAATAATGCATATTATCTTGATTTTTTTGATCGCACTTCAAGCAAAGTAAACCTGCCAATCGCCGAAAACGATGCTAATAACAACATCTTTTTTGGTCAGATTAACAAATCTCTAATAAATAAAGAAACTGGAATAATAAAAAAGAATTATTATT
The DNA here is from genome assembly GCA_964454865.1 of uncultured Methanosarcinales archaeon. Classification (GTDB taxonomy): domain Archaea; phylum Nanobdellota; class Nanobdellia; order Woesearchaeales; family GW2011-AR4; genus JACOZO01. The sequence goes on along the minus strand of CAYVTQ010000020.1, from coordinate 4,384 downwards.
TTGTTGTTACTGATATTTCACAGGATAGGGGCAAAAGGTGGACATATGCTCTGCAGTATTTGGGTGCTGACAAAATAACCGCTGATTCTCCAGTTCTAAGGTTTAAGATTTTAGGAAGTGGGGAGGTTATTCAACAATCATATACTGATTCCTCCCCTCTATACATACTAAAATTAGGCGGACAGGACTTTAAAGTTTATAAATCTCCAAGTGCTGATATTTCGATTAATGATTTTGATATTCAAATAGATTTAGATGGTGATGGTTTATTAAGTTCAGACAATAGTTATTTTATCCCTATAACAACTTCCCCCAATGGTGTCGAAATCAATCTAACTAATGAAACTTTGCCGAATACAGTGCAGCTTATATTTAGAACTTTTGACACTATTATCAATGAGACAATTAAAACTAAGAATAACGTAAATAGCCTTTACCCTTCTATCTTAATGTTTAACATATCAGCAAACTCCGGCATGGTAAACCATACGAGGTATGGCAGTCTAAATTTCAGAATTCCAAATGGAGAGGCTAATAGCGAATATGCCTACACTAGCTATGGCGCATTTATAAGAAGATACTTTCCAGCTGGAGAGCCTCCAACATTAGATATAGATTACCCAATAAAACAAAGGATTCCTTTGGTGTATTATGAAAGCGGGGGCGAACATTCAAAGCTGTTGTCAGATTTAAAGCCGGGAAAGCATAGCATAGATATCGCTTGCCAGGATATTTTCAATAAAAACACCACAACGTCTTTAGTATTTACATACAGCTTATTAAGCCCGAAAATAATATCGCATTTTCCTTTAAACCAAAGTGTTAATGCAAGCGTAAAAACCAACATTATGTTTAATTCCAGTAAGAAATTAGATAACTCTACATTAGCGCTATCTAAAATCAGTATTAAAGATGATAAAGGAGAAAAAATTAATGGCGTAATCTTCTATAATGGCACAATAAACCAGACTGTCTTTGACCCAATTCATTTCCTGAAATTTAATACTACCTACATTGTTAATATAACAAAAAACATAAAAGATATATCTGGAAATAATCTTGAAAGTGATTATGTATGGACGTTCACAACAGCTTTAAAAGATACCGATGGTGATGGCATACCAGATGATGAAGACACAGATAAGGATAATGACGGCATTGATGATACTATTGATTTCTTAAAAGGCAATGTAAGCAACATAAACAATAATTTTGCCAACATGACTCTTTTTATAGACTCGGATTTTAATATCTCAAAAGCCTTCAATGGAACTAAAAAAATTGAATTCCGGAACGGAGACAGGAAATTATTGGAATTTGACTTTAATTTTAGCAATAACACTCAATTAGATTTCACAAATCTGTCTGTCCTGAATGCTTCTAACTCCACAATAGGCGCTGCCATTGTTAAAGGCATAGACTTATCGCAATCTGGATTTAAGAAGACTTTATTAGTGGAGAAGATAGACAGCAATCTAAATGGTATATGCATCAAAGATGCGGAAATAGACTGGATAGACAATATAAGCTCTTCCTGCAATTCAGCTAATGAGTATAAAATAGAGTGTGATGGAACTTCTCAAAATGGATATACTTGCACTTATAATTCCACAATCGATTCGTATCAGGTCAGCGGACTTTCACATTCAGGAGTGATACAATACTCCTATACCAAACCTGCAAGTGGAGGCGACAGCAACAACCAGGACAGCAGCTCCAGTGTAGGCGGCGGAGGGGGTGGCGGAGGCGGCGGTAGCCCATTCTACATCTGCAGCATGGAATGGAAATGCGAGGAGTGGTCTACATGCGCAAATGGAAGGCAGGTAAGGTCATGCAGTTATATCAAAGTGCCGCAGCATTCCCAAAGCACAATCTGCCATTCATCGGACAAGCCTCCTGAATCGTCAAAGACATGCGCAGAAGCAAAGCTGGAAACAGCGAAGAAAAGCGAGACCTGCTCTGACGGAATAAAAAACCAGAATGAAGGGGGCATTGACTGCGGGGGAGTGTGCAGGCCATGCGCAAATAATGCTGCTTCAAGCGCATCAAAAAACCAGACTCAATCTCCAATCACCGGCCTTGCTGTTGAGAAGGCGAAGCTGCCTCCGATGTGGAAATTGACTATCACGATTGTCGCAGTATTGTTCCCGTTGGCTTCTTATGGGTATCATAGGTGGAGGAAAAAAAGCAAAAATAATGCCAATACTAAAAGTTAAGTTGGAATTATCTTTATTCCTCCTTTTTCTGGTATAATAGCAACTTCTTCATTAAATTTAAAATTATATTTCTTAGCAATTTCTTTTGGTATTCTCAATCCCATGCTTTCGCCCCATTTTGTTAATTTAATGTGGTACTTTTTCATTAATCTATATTTTTCCGCCACTTTATGAAGTTGCTCCATATTTAATATCTCCTCGCCGCACTTTTCGCACTTGTAATAATTATATACAACTCCTTCCTGAGTCTTATCTGTATGTTCTTTCATATTTCCATTGCAGTCAGAGCATATTTTTCCCATTTTAATCACCCCTTTGTTTCAATTGTTATAATTTTTATTCTTGTGCCCATAATCTCGCCAACACATATAACTTGGAATCTTTTATATTCTTTAATGAATTTTACATAATTTTTCCAGTTGGTGTAATATTTTCGGTGGCTGCTTAGGGAGGTTATAGGTGGAAGAAAAAAAGAGTTAATTCAATATTTTTCTGAATTCATCTTCGCTTAGATATTCCTTTTTATCTATATCTAAAATATAGACTCTAATATCGTTATATAGCTTTTTGTACAATTTGATATCTTTCATTATTTCCTCAAAAGGCATAAGAAGTGTGGTTTTTCCATATAATTCATCAGCACGATTTTTAATATAGATAAATATAGGAATTATGTCTTTAACTTTATCTTTTAGTTTAAACAGTTTATAGAAATCATATTCTATTTCCTTATATCTTTTACCATCTGACTTCTTTTTTTTAATAGGAGAATTCCATGAATTATATTTAAGTTCTATAGCAATTTCTTTCTGTGGCTTTTTGATATCTGGATTATAAATAACTAAGTCTATCTCATAACCACTTTCTACTTCATCTTCTGCTTTTATGCATTTTTTCTTCCAAAAAATATCAAAATTATTATAATTTAAAAGAAAATAAAGATCAATTTGAGCATCAATTTCATATTCATAATTTTCAGGATTTCCTTCTATCTCCTTATACAATCTTATTATACCATCTTCAGTCAGTTTTAATATTTCCTCTTTTTCCATATTCTAAAGGAACTGTACTAATAAATAAAGATTGTGGTAGTAGAGAATATAAGCAATATTCCCAAGGCTATGCCCAAAGGCTCCTTTGTTTTTGTAGCCCATAACCGAAAGATTTAAATAAATGTAGCCAATAACTGCTTCTATGGTGTATACAGAAAAATTCAAAGTCAAGGGAAGAGTGTATTACAAGCTGGTCCACACTGTAAGGGAAGGAAGCAGGATTACCCATAGAACGAAGTATCTAGGAAAATCCCTGCCGCCAAAAGAGAAGCTTAGGCAGCTCGAAAAAGAGTTCTTAGAGGAAATAAAGGGGCAAAGATATAAGTATATTTCAGCAGATGAATTTAGAAAAATAGAGGTAAAGAGAAGCAATTACATTAAGGAAACAAAAAAGCTCAGCCCTCTTGAGCTGAAGAACAGGCTTGAGGAATTCATCATTAGGTTTACGTATGACAGCAGTAAGCTGTCCGGGGTTGATGTCACGCTTAGGCAGACCTCTTTGATACTTAGGGAAGGCGTAATGCCAAAAGGATTTAAGAGCCTTAAGACTGCCAAAGAGCTTGAAAACCACGAAAAGGGGGTAATAGCCATAACAAAATACAAAGGGAAGCTGGATATTAGGTTTATCAAAAAGCTGCATGCTTTGTTGATGCTGGGAGTTGATGATTCCATATCAGGAAAGCTTAGGAGTGAGCTGCAAAGAAATGTAAAGCTTGCAGGAACCTCTTATGTTCCGCCAAAGTGGGAAAATGTGGATAAAGAAATTAAGGCTTTTTTTAAGTGGTACAAGGCGGAAAACCGCAGCCTTCATCCATTGGAGCTTGCAGCCCTTCTTCACCTCAGGTTTATTGGCATTCAGCCTTTTGTTGACGGAAATAGCAGGCTCTCAAGACTGCTGATGAATTGGGTGCTTTGGAAAAAGAATTACCCCCCAATAGGCATACCTATTGAGGATTTGGAAAAATATTATGATGCTCTTGACAAGTTCCAGATTGAGAAAAACGAAAAACCTTTTGTAGAGTACATTAAGAGAAGGTATTTTCTAATCTAATCTCCTTCTTCTCCAAATCAGCCAAGTCAATCAAAGGCTTCGGAAATTTCCCATAGTCATCAAGA
>CAYVTQ010000019.1:0-24487 GCA_964454865.1 uncultured Methanosarcinales archaeon | reverse complement strand
CTTCAAGGATTGCAGACAATCTTGAAAAATTCTTCAGGATACTGAATAGTTACCACTTTCCCATTTAATACTTTACTATTCTAAATTTTTTTATTATAAATATTCAATATCCGCCTTCGGCAATTTTACTGCGGGGCGTCGCTGTCTGCCACACGCTCCGCCCCGCAGATTTATAGATTATTGTAATGGATTCGAGGCGGAATTTTAGTGGCAGTAAAAATTCCGCCGAGTGTTTCTGGTGTCGCGAAGCGACGGATTGAATTATACATGACTTCAGAAAGCTAAATAATTACGCAGGTGTTTGGGCAGTGGTCATAGCTAAATTTAGCACTCCACAATCTATTTAAACACTCTATTTCTACAAAGCCATAGAAAATGAAAGGTGTAGACGCCGATATTATTCCAATTGACAAATTTAGCGATTCCGAGCTAAAGGATTTTCTGTCAAAAAATGCTGTTTCTCTGAAAATTGAGGAAGCGAGAAAAATACCAAAATTAATCGGCAGAAACCCCACTATTACGGAGATTTACATATTCAATGTGCAGTGGAGCGAGCATTCTTCATACAAAAGCTCAAGGTGGGTCTTGAAGAAGCTGCTGCCGACAGAAGCGCCTAATGTCATCTTAGGGCCTGTTGAGGATTCAGGCATTGTGGAATTGGGGATTATTAACGGAGAAAAGTACGGGATTGTTGTGAGCCATGAAAGCCACAATCATCCTTCCCAGGTTGTGCCTTATGAAGGCGCTGCAACCGGTGTCGGAGGAATTATAAGGGATGTGCTCTGCATGGGCGCAAAAGTCATTGCAACAGCAGACCCATTGAGATTCGGCAATCCAAACGGCAGAAATAAAAACAAAGTAAAGTATATTGCAAATGAAGTGATTAACGGCATTGCAGGGTATGGAAATGCTGTCGGCATCCCTAATTTATCCGGCGATGTTTATTTCAATGACTCTTTTGACGAGAACTGCCTTGTCAATGTTGTCTGCCTTGGAGTCTTAAAGGAAAAAGACATCATACACAGCTATGCGCCTGAAAATTCAGAAGGCTATGACATAATTGTTGTCGGCAAGGGAACTGACAACTCCGGATTCGGAGGGGCTGCTTTTGCATCGCTGATTTTGGATGAGAAAGACAGGGAAAGCAACAGAGGCGCGGTGCAGGTGCCTGATCCTTTCCTAAAAAACGTTATCATAAGGGCAAGCTATGAAGTCTTCAAGGAAGCAAAAAAACAGAAAGTTATTCTTGGCTTCAAGGACATGGGAGCAGGAGGCATAATGTGCGCAACTTCCGAGCTATGCTCTGATTCAGATTATGGGTGCGTGCTTGACTTAGACAAAGTAAATGTTTCAATGCAGAATCTGCCTCCTTATGTTATTGCCTGCTCTGAAACGCAGGAAAGGTTTACATGGATTTCTCCAAAGAATTTCACAAAAACAATACTGAAGATTTACAATGAGGATTTTGAGCTGCCTAATATTTCAGAAGGCGCAAAGGCTGTTGTAATTGGCAATGTGACAAAAGAGCATGATTATGTTGTAAAGCACAACGGCAAGATAATATGCAATGTGCCGATTAAGGCTGTCACAAAAGGCATAAGCTATGAGCGCGAGAGAAAAGAGCCGAAAAGAAGCTTCAGGGAGCCGAAATTTGACGAGCCTAAGAACTTCAACGAAACTGTGCTAAAAGTCCTCTCTAATCCGAATGTTGCAAGCAAGGCAAAGGCATACAAGCATTACGACGCCAATGTTCTTGCAAATCAGGTAATACAGACAGGCTATGCAGATGCCGGACTTATTGCGCCGGTGGAAGGAAGCAGCTATGGCGTTGCATTGAAAACAGACTGCAACCCGAAGTATTGCCGCATTGATCCCTACTGGGGCGCTGTAAATGCAGTTGCCGAATCTATGAGAAACGTCGCTGCCATAGGGGCAGTCCCTGCTGCACTGACAGACTGCCTGAATTTCGGCAACCCTGAAAAGCCGGAGGCATTCTGGGATTTTTATGAAGCAGTGAGGGGAATAGGAGATGCTGCAAAACATATCCATCAGAAAGGCACAACTTATCCTGTTCCTGTTATATCCGGCAATGTGAGCCTGTATAATGAATCTGCAACAGGAAAAGCTGTTGATCCTAGCCCTGTGATTGCCTGCATCGGCATAATGGAGGACTACAGCAAGGCTGTGACAATGAAAATAAAGAAAGATGGCTCTATTTTGTTGATGGCAGGAGAGAGGAAAGATGAACTGGGAGGAAGCGCTTATTACGAGCTTTTCAATGAGACAGGCGCAAACGTGCCTAAAATTGATTTTGTGAAAGAAAGAAACATGATTTACGGCGTAATTGACGCAATAAATGAAGGCATTGTTTTGGCGTGCCACGACATCTCTGACGGCGGCCTGATAACTGCGGTTTCAGAGATGATTTTGGGAGGCGATGCAGACGGAGAAATCGGGGCAGAGATTAATTTAAATTTCACAAAGATAAGGGCGGACAAGACTTTGTTTTCCGAGAGTTCCGGATTTGTCATGGAAGCTGAAGCAAAGAATGCTGAAAGAATTAAGGAAATATTCAAGTTCTATGACACTGACATTTTTGAGATTGGAAAGGCAGCCGGGAAAAGCCTTGTCGTGAGGAATTTTAATGAGAAAATCGCGGATTTGCCTGTTGGAAAACTGAAAGACGCATGGACAAGAGGGTTTGCGGAGGCGCTGGGATGAATATTATGCAATTGGAAAATGAATTTTTAAAGCTTGAAGAAGAAATTAAAGAAATATGCGGGGAATTAAATGATGTTTTTATGAAAGAAGGGCATGGATTAAGTGTGGGAGAGCCTAGAAGCTTTATAACCGCCATTAAGGGTAATTTCGATAATTATAATGATGAGCATATTTTTGGTATCGGGGATTTGTATCTTAGATGGGCAAAGATATGCGAAAATAAGAGCGAATACTTGCTTAATAACAAATTTGCTGAAAGAATCATTCAATCTACAAAAAAGATTTATTCTGATGAGGAAATAGAACTGCACATTGTTAAAAGGCTTGAAAGCCTTGCAGGCTTGAAAGATAAGGCAACAGAAGCTAAAATTATGAGATTAATTGAAGACGTAAAATCGAAATGCAAAAAACTTCTCAAGATAGCCAAGGTTTTCCAAAAACTGACTGAGGAGATGAATGATTACACCGGTGTACTAAGAAAAAAAGTTGAAACTTCAAAAAATCTTGAGGAAATGAAGGAGTTGGAGTGTAAAAACATTATAAAATTTGCCGATAGAATGGAAAGAATCGGCAGAATGGGAAATTTAATAGTTTCATATATTTATGTTGATAATGCAAGAGCAACTGATTTATTCAAGCAAATAAAGAAGTTATCATTAAGCTAAGATGAAAAAACCCAGCATCGCCGTAATATATTTCCCCGGCAACAACTGCGAAGAGGAAACATTGAGAGCAGTCCTAGCCACAGGAATGGACGGTAGAATTGTAAGATGGAACCAGCCAGGAATTGAGAAGTTTGACGGCTATGTAATTCCTGGAGGATGGGCCTATGAGGACAGGATAAGGGCAGGAGCGATTGCCGCAAAAGACAAAATCATGCTGAAAGTCAGGGAGCAGGCAAATTCAGGGAAGCCTTTATTAGGAATATGCAACGGGGCGCAGATTCTTGTTGAGACAGGCATGATTCCTGGATTGAAGGACAAAGTGGAGATGGCATTGGCGCCTAACATCAATACGTTTGTTTCTGGGTATTACTGCACCTGGATAAATGTCAAAAACCTCAATTCAAAGACTGCATTTACATCAAAATGCGACATAAACGAAGTCATTCCAATGCCTATTGCGCATGGCGAAGGAAGATTCACTACAAAAGACACTGATTTGATCAAGGAACTGGAAAGAAACAGCCAGATAATATTCAAATACTGCGCAAAAGACGGCAAAATGGAGAATAAGTTCCCGATAAATCCGAATGGCTCTATGGAATGCATTGCCGCGATTTCCAATAAAAAAGGCAACATAATGGCGATAATGCCTCATCCAGAAAGAGCCAGCTTCATAAGGCAGCTGCAGGACAATAAGCTTAAGAATAAATTTTATGGCGACATCAAGGAGTATGACAGCCCTGCGCCTGCATTGAACATTTTTTATTCGATGAAGAGGTATGTTGAGGAAAGGGTATTATAGTAATTAAATTTTTAAAGCTGTCCGGATTCCGATAATTTGATGCCAAGGAATACTGATTTAAAATCGCCATTTGTAGACTTTGATTATACGGATGAAACGTCCAATAGCAGTTCTTTTAAGGAAGCTATTCTTTACGTTGCAAGAATACAGAAAGTTTTTGATAGACTAGGCCATTTGGAGCTTACCCCTTCCGTTGTCGCTTTCTTAAGAGAGCCTAATATCAGGGAAAAACTGGAATCGATACTTACAGAAACCACAAAATTTGATCTTTCTTCAAGAGACCTGCCATTTTTAATGAGGGCAGAACTCGTTGAGGCATATTTCCATAACAGAATTTCTGAACATTTAGGGCAGCAGGAAGAGATTGAAGTCTATTTGTCAAATTTTATGCGGGAAACCCTAGCAAAACCAATAGGGCATGAGTTATTGGAAAGAGTTAGGAATATGGTTAGAAGAGCAGAAAGGTCTGAAAACGGAATATCAAAGCAAGAAGCGCAATCTCTCGAGGATGCAGTTTCACAAGGACCCACTAGGGAAATGTACAATGCAGTATTTGATGGTGATTTTTCAGTTTTATCCTGCCTCGCAGCCAATTTATCACAACGAGCCTATGAAGCAATGAGCAATGCTTTGGTTGTTCATCCCTCGCAGGAATTGCAAACTACCCACCTAGGAGGCCGTAATGCAATAGATATGACACTATTGCTCCATGCAATGGCGACAAACAGAGAAGCTACTGATAAAGAAAAGGCAATGTATTATGACAAACTTAGAGCAATATTTCAGGAAAATGGGAATTTTCCAATGGCTGGAGATTATGGGTGTGTCAGGCTTCCTTCCATTAAGTATACAGGGTTAAGTGCTATTGAGAAAAGATGGATTAATAGTTACCTATTAGAAAACTTGATGGATGCCCATATAATAAGGGAAACAATGGTATTATTTTCCAATGGGGTTGATTCAAGCTTAGCTTCAAGATGCCTTATGGAAGGTTTCCTTAGAGATAAAAGAGCAGTGGGAGTAAAATCTACTAATGAAGATAAAGGTGAAGGCTATGTTTTTGATAATGATCCAAAAAATGATTTGCATGAAGTTGCAATGGGCGCTCAATACTTGCTCGGAGTATACAGTTCCCTGCAAGAATCCGCATTAGTGGTGCGAAGCCAGCAGTCTTATTCAGAAAGAAAAAGGGATAGGGATAATGTGGGGCTGTTTGGAATGTTTGGAGCATTTAAAGTTGATTTGGATAAAGAATCAGAACCGATTAAAGCAAAAAACGCATGGGAATATTATGGACTAAAAGATCCCGAAAATCAAAAAGAATTCTACAATGCTTACTTAAGATTATACGGAAGTAAGGGCTTTAAGGGTGAAACGGATGATGCAACAATTGACTTGCTGGTGAAAATGCATCCTGACGGCTCAATGACGGCGCAATATGGCTCTTTTGGGGATATGGAAGAAGAGGAGCTTGATTTCTTTGCCGATGCTGGCTTAAATAATGAAAGAGGCAATTATTTTAGGGCAACTGAGTTTGTCCCTACAATGGATGGATTAAGGCAAGTTGTAGAAAAAGAGATTGTCAAGAATATCACAATTGTTAATTCATTAAAAATAGAAACAGGAGGCTCAGCACCAATTAAAGTTGAAGATGGATTATTTTACCATCTTACCCAAATTCCACGTACGAAAGAGCGCCTTGCAGAACTTGATGAAAGGATTGTTGCTTTATTGCCTTTTGTTCAGCAAAATCATACTGATTACATGGAAATGCTGGGGCTAGAGGAATTAAGAAGCAGGGATGAAGTTACTCAGGCATACTATGACAGATTAATGGAAGGAAGAGTTCATCCTGACCATGCAAAAAGCCCTCAGGAAAAAATTGAAAAAACCAATCTGCTCATCGCATTAAAAATGGCAAGAGACGAATTGCACCGCGCGTTAGAAACAGGAATTGAAAGCAAGCCCTCTAATGTAAGCACATATTTAGGCAATACATCTCAAATGCTAAAAACAGACTAAATTTAACTGATTCTATTTTTGACTAAATAAACATATATATTTTTATATATTAGGACTCAATCATCCTTAAAATGCCAAAGACAATAGAAATGCTTGTCGGACTGAAGATGCCAGATACAACAGCTATAACAACTTTAAAGACGCTGCACAATATGGGATTGAAGGAAATAAAAAGTGTTACTAGAGAGAATTACTTTAAATTTTATATTGAAGGAGATGAAAGCAAATTCAGAAATGATATTCCAAAAGCTGATATTTTAGTCAACGCCAACAAGAATTATTTCAAGTTTGGCAGCAGCGATTCAAGCGGAATAAAGGTATTGGTCAAGGACACAGAAAACGGCGAAGGGCTTGCAAACACATTAAGAAGCCTCGGGTTTGCAGGCATCGAAAAAATTGAAAAGGGAGTGCTGTGGACATTGGAAATTGAAAATAATAAAAAAGATATTGCCGAAAGGGCTGCCGAGGAACTGCTGCACAATGAGCATTATCAGATTTATGAGATAATCTAAAGTACCTTCCTAGCTGTGCCAAGAGCAAGCTCAACATCCTCTTTCTCCAAATTCAAGTCAGCATTATGCTCTTTAAGCAAATCAATAAATTCACTTAATGTTACTCCTGCAAGCTTTGCTCCCAGGCCCAAGCTTACTTTTTTCATTTTATAAAGTTCAACTGCCTTGTGTTTCTTTCCTGATTCCACCAATTCTCTCACTACTTCTGACTTTTTTTCCTTCAGAATTTTACCAAATAAATTTATAGTTCCCAAATCCAGTCGTGATGATACTGTTTCCATTTTTATTTCACCTCTGCTTTAAAATGCTCATACAGCTTTAATGAATATCTGCCTATACTATGCAATGCTTCTAACTTACTGACGGTTTCTCCTTTAGACAACTTTTTCCTTTCATATAGCCTTATTACAGCCGCCATTGCGCAAATAAATGGCACTTTTTCCAATTTGCACAGCTTAATTAGCTCGCCATCATCAGTGAGTATGGCATCATGCTTTTTCTTATTGAACATAGCATATGCGGCCGCTTCTCCTTCATCAAGCTTAAATTCCTGCATTATTCTGCCGGTGCCGGCTTTTTCCACCTGCACTATCTTAATCTTTCTGCTTTTGATTAATTTTTCAATAAGTTTTGCATAATATGAATCCTTATCAAATAATGCCTCTTTTTTAACCTGAGCAGGTATCTCAATAATAGGAGATAGTTCAATGAAAGTCTCTAAACATCCTATTTTAGCCAATAAGACTAGTGTTGATGTGTTGGATGCCAACATTTTACGTTTGTATACAATTGTAAGTATTTAAAGCTTTCCATTCAATAAGAAAGATATTTATATTACTTTTCAAATATTAGTTAGAATGCCAAAAATCCTAATAATATTCGGCTCGCAGACAGACGAGAAAGTGTATAATGAGATAGCTAAAGAGCTAAAGAGGCTGAAAGTAGAGTATGACTTAAGAGTAAGCTCCGCCCACAAGACGCCAAAAGATGTTGACAAGACGCTGGAAAAAGAGTACAGTGTCATAATTGCAGGAGCCGGGCTGGCTGCTCATCTTCCCGGAGTCTGCGCTGCCAAAGTGCTTAAGCCTGTCATTGGAGTGCCATGCGAGGGAAGCTACCAGGGGCTTGATGCGCTGCTTTCAATCGCCCAGATGCCTCCTGGGATTCCTGTTTTGGCAGTTGGAGTCGGGCAGGCAAAGACTGCAGCGGAAAATGCGGCCAAGATGCTGAGGAGATATGAAAATGTCAACATTATCGGCGACCAGAATGAGCCTGCTGTGCAGAAGGCAGTTGCAACACTGAAAAAGTTCAACATACTGTACAAATTTTCCGAAGAACACCATCCAAATTCTGTCAACATAGAGTTCACTTATTTTTCCGAGCCTGTTGAAAAAAAAGACGAGCTTGTTATTTACTGCCCTCTATTGGGCCAGAAAGATGACAGGGCGGAATCTGCAATCAATTTTCTCAGGCACACAAGCCATGGATTATGGGTAGGCACTAATAACGGGGTCAATGCCGCCATTGCAGCTGTTGAGATAATGAATGTCAACAATTCTTTTGAGGAACTGCTTGTGCAGTACAGAAGGGATATGGGGGAGAAAGTGCTGAAGGCTAATAAGGAATAGAAAATTATTAACCCTGTCTAAAGTACCAATCTTGAGGACGTGCAAAATGTGCTTTCGCCTGCCCTTTACTGACATAATCTTCAATGTAAGAAACTATGCGTGGTGATCCACGTTCAAGCGGTTCATGGGTTTGCTCATCACAAATTGTTGGACCTCGTGTCGTTTCACCACTGTCCGCCAACGGCTCAAGGGACAATCTAAACGGCATTCTCCATTTGCTAAATGCCCTAGTATAGGATGGAAAACTTTTTTCCTGTTCCCTCAATATTTTAATTTCTTCAGCTGAAAAAGCGCCAGATTGGATTCCTATTGGAACATATGGTTTTTGCCTGTATTTGCGCTCAACTTTTCTGCCTGACATTATAATTTCTTGCGGTGTTAGCATATAATCTCTAAATCCGTAATGAAAAGACATTAACCATACTCTTTCAATTAATTCTGCGCCAAAACCTACCTTATTGTTGATAGCCAGAATCTCAGGAGTTGAAAATTTTCCAACCATATATTCTTTTAATTTAGCCAGCGATTCTCTATAAGTTTCCTCATGTCTTCTATAAGCTTCTCTTGCAATATCACCAAGTGCTCTGACGGCATTTTGCTCGAGTTCTATTATTTCAGCTTTTCTTTGAGATGGTAAAAAATGATAAGAATCTTTAACATCTGAGTTAACTCTTCCTGTAACTTTTCCGCTTTCGTCCAAAGTTGTTTTGCCCCTTAGTTCTCTGGCAATTCTCGCCTCTTCAACAGTTAATTTCTGGTGGCCTTCATCTAAGTTCCATCTTAAAGCCAAGATACCTAATGGAATGTCGGGCTCTTCTGCAAATTTATCCCAGACAGTGCTTCCACTCCTCCTATGCTCGCTGTGAGTCAATATATTTGCTCTGCTTCCCTTTTCTCTTGCAATTGCCTCGATTTGTTCAAGTAATGGCACAGCTTGCACTCTTAAATCCCCATAACCTATTATGTCCAATGATTTTTGAGAGTAAGCCCCCCACGAAAGCTCCAAATCTTTTTTAACGTGCAGAAACAAAGGTGCATCAGTTGGGATTGCTTCCAAACTTGCTCTCAATCTGCCCAAAGAATTGGAAACTCTAGTCTCTAAATCCTTTGTCAGCTGTCCGATATTATCCCCTACTTCTAGCAAGTTAATCATTATACCTTGTTATATTCAATAATTTATAAAATTTTAGGTTTATGACTACTAAAAAGTTAATAATACAATCCAAAACCTTTATATACATGTATATCTATGTATCTACATAATGGATGACATTTACTTTGAAGGCAAGCAAATCATAATAAAAGTCCACGCCATTAAAAGAGCAAGGGAAAGAGAAATTGCCTTCCCTGATCAAGTTTATAATGTCATTCAAACAGGCAAAGTAAAGAGATTTGGGAAAAACTATATGAAATTTATCAAGAGGGGTAAAGAAGGCTCAATTATTTGTGTAGGTGAAGACTTAGGTCATTGCATCATTATAAAAACAATTGAACGAGGTAATTAAAATGAAATGCCCAGTATGCCAAAAAGGAATAATGGAAAAGAAGAAAGAAGTTATGGAGCAGGACGGAATAGAGTTTGAGGCTTACAAATGCCCTGACTGCGGAGAAGAGATTATGACAATGAAGCAGCTAAAAGTATTGGCTGGTAAATACAGGAAATTAAGAAATGCCAAAGAGATAACCTTTGCGAAATGGGGCAATAGCATTGCAGTAAGGATTCCCAGCGACATTGCGGAAGAATTCAAGATCTCTGTCGGAAAGCGTGGGACATTAACGAAAGATAAAGAAGGCATTAAAATTATTCCAACTTCATTGTAATTTTGTTATTACCCTACATCCATCTCAACAACTTCCCTGCATTGCTGGCTGATGCGGCATTTTCCAACGCATGCTTCCTGCTCAGGAGTCAGGACATCCCCCTCCGGTGTGTCGCATGTTTCATCGCACAAGCTCATTTGGGCATTGGTGCAGTCAGTCCATGAGCGCGTGTCGATAACCTTGATGTTTGCATCAGCGACGGTGCCCCGCCCAAACACCCTCAGCGCATTCTTGTAGCCGACTGCCTCCCTGTCTTCTTCATCAAATCCTGCAATCACGAAACGTGAAATCTTGATTGCCCTGTCAAACACCTCTGGATCAAAGGCATATTCCGGACCTATTTCAGTGCCCCACATGACTTTATCAGGCACTGCATCCACCAGAGGCTTGTAAGCTTTAATGGCATTGTTAATCATGGTTTTCTCATTAGAATCATAGTAGGAAACAAATCTGTCTATGGATGATTGCTTGTTCCCGCTATCAAAATCATAGATGGCATCGCCATTGATATGAATGATGTGCGCAGCATCAATGCTGAAGTATAAATTATTGTGTTCCTTCAATATTTTTATAAGTGTGTCCCTGCTTTTCGCCAGATCCTCCCTGTACATATGTATTAAGAATATGGTGTCCGGATACGCCTCAACCACCGCTTCCACATCATCAATTTTGCTGCCAACTGGATGGAACATGAAATTGATATTATTAGCATGTGCCGTTTCAATGAGCTGGATTATCCTTGGATCATTATGCCTTGCGCTCCATTCCTGAGTCTCGACCTCGCCGAATCCCCTGATAAAATTCTTTCCCGCTATTTGCTGGGAAGCTTCCAAGGTGTTTTTATACAATCCGGTTAAGGTTTCGCCAAGATATTGCCCGACATCCTCACCTCCGATTCCTGGGTTGAAGAAAGGAATTATCCTGTAAGGGTGCTTTTGCGCAGCATCAATTACTTCTCCCAATCCCTGGTCGCTGGTCAGTGTATCGGCAGAAGGCTGGCCGGAGATGCCGAACATACCTATAAAAAAATTAATGCCATTCCTTTCCAGATTCTCAAAATAAGAATCCATTGATGCAGAGCCTACCTGCTCAGATGTTCCATAAAGAGGCCCATTATACGCCCCTTCATAAGTCAGAACAGGATTGAATATCTGGAATTCCTCTTTTTTTTCAGCAGCAGGCTCTGGTTCTGCAACTACAGGCTCTTCCTTTTTTATTGGTTCTTCTTTAATTTCTTCTGTTGGCGGCGATTCCTGGACTGGTTTTTCTACTGCTTTCGGGACCTCTTCAGCAACAGGCTCCGGCGCTTTTTCAACTGGCGCCTGCTGTACTGCACAGCCATAAAGAGAGACAATAAAAATAACAAGAAATAAAGAAAATACTTTTTTCATATAATTCTTACTACTAAATTAATAGTATAAATACATTGCTATTTTTAATAATGGCATCTAGGGAGAACTTAATCCCTCTTCCCCATAACCTTAGGGTCAGGCACAAATCTGTCTATCAGCTCTATTGTAAAGTAATACACAGGGAAGAAGAGTGTTATTGCAAGCAGGTATTTCCATGAAAACTGCGCAAGCCCGTATATCACTGGGGACAGAACAAGAAGCAGATAGGATGTATTTCTTACCCTTCCGACAGCCCTTACAAACCTTATGCCCTTGATGCCCTCTATCATTATTATGACTCCTATAATGAGGACAAAAGCGCTCAGGGCAAACTTCAGGACTAAGATATTGGAAGACAATAATTTAGAAAAAGTCATGCCTCTGCCGGAAAGCGCCCTGATGAGAAACCTTATCCAGTCAACTCCAACCCACAGCATTGCCACGCCATTTGTTATTGCGCTGCCGTAATCGGTCCCTCTTTTCTCCTGATAGAAATCGGTGAAGAAGAGATTCATCCAGACAGGAACAAGTATCCATAGGATCTCATAGTCTTTCAATGGTATAACAAAGAGTATTGAAAGCCAGAAAGTGAATAGGCTAAAGAAAGACACTATCCAGAGCCACATCGTCCAAAAGAATGCCATATTATTATTTTTGAACTGGATTATTTAAAAATATCGGAAAATAATTATTATTTTCTATTCAGAAAGTAAATTAGACAGTATTATCGTTCCGTCGCTTCGCGACACTAGAAACACTCGGCGGAATTTTGACTGCCACTAAAATTCCGCCTCGAATTATATCTCAATAAATGGCGAGGCGGAGCGATGTCATGAAAATCCGAGATTTTCAGGATGCCGAAAATCCAATCAAGATTGTCTGTTGATTTTCGTGCATGGCAGGACAGCGACGCCTCGCACAAATTATGTGCCGAAGGCACGGAATGAGTAATAATAATCATAAATCGTCAGAAAGATTAATTATACCAAAATATCGAAATATTTATCTATACCTGCATTTAGCAAAAGCACATGATACCTGACAAAATCCTGAAAGAGCAGCTTAAGTTCAATCTGGAAAAAACCAACTTCAATTTAGGCAAAAAGTATGAAGGCAAGGTAAGGGACAACTATCTTCTTGGCGATAAAAGAATTATTATAACAACAGACAGGATTTCCGCATTTGACAGGGTGCTTTGCACATTGCCGTTCAAGGGGCAGGTTCTTAACCAGACTGCTGCATTTTGGTTCGAGAGAACAAAAAATATTGTGGCGAACCATGTCATTGATGTCCCTGATCCCAATGTTCTGCTGGCAAAGGAATGCGAGCCTTACCCTATTGAGATGGTTGTAAGGGGGTATTTAACTGGCGTTACAACTACAAGCGCGTGGTATAATTATGAAAGGGGCGTGAGGAATTTCTGCGGCAATATATTGCCCGAGGGAATGAAAAAAAACCAGAAGTTTGACAGGCCAATAATTACACCGTCAACAAAGGCAGAAAAAGGGGCGCATGACATTTCAACAGGAAAAGAATATTTTATCGAGAATAATTTGATTGATGAAAAAACTTATGAGAGGATTGCAAAAACAGCCCTTAAACTGTTCGAGGAGGGCACGAAATTCTGCGCAAAGAACAACCTGATTCTGGTCGACACAAAATACGAGTTTGGGCATATAAACGGAGAGCTTACTTTAATGGATGAAATACATACTCCAGATTCCTCGCGATTTTGGGTAAAAGACACTTATGACGAGAGCTTTAGGGAAGGAAAAGAGCCCAATAAGCTGGACAAGGAATATGTGAGAACATGGCTTGCCGACAAGGGCTTCAGGGGAGACGGGAAGATTCCTGCCATACCTGATGAAGTCAAGATTGAGGCTGCAAAGAGGTACATCACTGCCTACGAGATGATAACAGGAAAGGAATTTGAGGCTGAGCCCGGTGATGTGGTTGGAAGGATTAAGGACAATCTGAAGAAAGCCGGGTTTAAAGTGTAACTGAGAGATAATTATTATTTTCCTTAAAAACAGAAATATATTTAAATTATTTATATAAATTTTAAGTAAATTATATCCAATTAAGTTAAATGAAGGGTCAAAATGGCTAAAAGAGCAGGTTTTCTTGCATTAGGAGGGCACGTATCAAATCAGAATGCAACTTTTAGGACTGTGGCAGAGGATTTAGGTGGAGAATGGCAGTTTTTAGGGCTTAAGAACGGGTTTCAAGCATTTAAGTCCGGAGATATCTATCCCTTAACAGCAGAACTTCTTAACCCGCATCTTGCAGGATTTTACGCAGGGGCCACAAGAGAGACACTTTTAAAAAAAGACGGAAGTCCTGATGAAGAAAAATTAGACAGGGCTGCAGGATTCGTCAAGGCAGCTCATCTTGATTATCTGGTAGGGAGCGCAGGAGATGACCATGGGAATCAGATGGAAATACTAAGACAAAAATTGGAAGCTGAAGGCATAGGCTGCAAAGTACTGGTTGTTTCAAAAACAATGGACGGCGACAAGGGAGGAAGAGACGGAGAAGTTGTCAACGGCTATACAGGGCCTTTTGCAGACACCACTAACGGATTCCACGCTGCAGTAAACGTCGGCGTGGCAGAAATACTAAATCATCACTCGGGTGCATGGACCAATGAAACTGCCACAATCATATCCCATTTTGGAAGGGACGCAAATTGGGTAGGGCTTGCTCTGTCATGGTATGGGCATGGTGATGTATTTTTGGCAGGAGAGCTTCCAAAAGAGCATCCTGGGCATTCCATAGAAAGGATTGCAGAGCTGACTCATGCAAATATGGAAGAGAATCAAAGAATGTATGGGAGAAGGTTTGCAACTATTATTGCGCCTGAAGGCACTAAAATAGAAGGAATTGAGCATGTATCAGAAACCCTTAAAGATGCCCATGGCCATAAGAAACTTAATCCTGAGCTTCTCGTAGTGGGGCTTAAAGAGGCTCTTGAGGAATATGGCATCAAGTCCCAAACTGGCGTTGTTGCCTATGATATGAGGAACTTTCCTCCGTCAAAAGCAGACTTAAGATTTGCAGAAATAACAGGCAGGGAAATTGCAAATGCCATGAGAGAGGGGACTACAGGAATGGAGGCTGTGCTCCTATTTAAGGAAGGTATGGTATATAGTGATATGAGGCCAACAAGCTTAGCTTCAAGGAAAAGACTTGCGAGTTATTATCCAAAACCGCTGCATGACCCGGAAACTCTAAGAGTACTGCCATCAGTCGGGGAATATTTTATGCCGCTATTTGGCCCAAGAAAAGAGAAGGAATCATTCCTTCAAACTAAGCCACATGTTGTTAATGTCTACAAGAATTAAGGTTTTATTTTTCCAAAACCCTTTAATATAACTTATTTCCTTATTTGATTAATGAAAAACACCCTCCTTAGGGCAGTAAAAGCAGCCGCAAAGATAGCAAAAAGGGAATTTGAGAGTCCTAAGCAGATAAAAGTAAAGAAAGGCGCAAGCCCGAGCCTTGTCACAAATGTGGATTTAAAATGCAACACTGCAGTAATAAATACAATAAAGAAAAAATTCCCGGATCATAATATTGTTTCAGAAGAGAGTGGTATAGATAGCAACAACAGCGACTACACATGGTACATCGACCCAATAGACGGCACACATAATTTTGCAAGAAGCATCCCTATTTACGGCAATTCGATTGCATTGGCTTTCAAAGACAAAGTGATTATGGGAGCTATAAGCGTTCCAAGCCTGAATAATCTCTACTTTGCTGAAAAAGGCAGAGGCGCGTTCAAAAACGGCAAAAGAATAAGAGTTTCAAAAAAGAAAGAGCTTAACTTCTATATGGTGGGATTTGATTTTCCTTCTTCAAAAAGACACAATAGCCTGGGATTTTTGGATAACGTCAAAACCCATGTGGTCGATATAAGAAATTTCGGCTGCGCTGTATATCAGGCAGTTTTATTGGCAGAAGGCAAATTGGACGCTTATGTAATCCAGAAGACAAATTCGTGGGATATAGCTGCTGGATTTCTGATAATTGAGGAAGCTGGGGGAAAAGTCACTAATTTCAAAGGCGGAAAATGGGGGTTGGAAGACAAGAGTTTTGTGGCGACAAATGGATTGATTCATAAGGAGATTTTGAGGTGTGTGAGGCGCATTAAGTAGATACAAATATTCTTACCCCTTACATCACATTATTTTAATGTAGAGGGTAAGATTTATATATTAGGCTCTCTTTTTCAGGTAAAATGGTGTATATTTACAAAAAAACCATAGGAAACAAGCCTTATTATTATCTGAGGGTATCAGAGCGCAAGGGAAAGAAAATAATAGTTAAAGATATAGCCTATTTAGGCAGTTCTATTGATAAAACTAAAAGTTCTTTAGCCAATTTAACAAAATATAAGGGCAAGATAAGAAAAGCATACAAAACTATCCATAATTTTCTCGAATCAAACCATTATCTTGAGAAGGTAATGGAAAAAAAGCTGAAGCACGATCCTTACTTAGGGAAAAAGCTGCCTGAAGTAGAAGCCTGCAAGCTGCATTACAACAATGTATTTTTAAAAAATGATGAAGCGACAAAAAATGAGATTTTGAAGAATTTTGTAATAGAATTTGCATTTAACACAGCCTCTATAGAAGGAAACACCATAACGCTAAAAGAAGCAAGAAACCTTCTTGAGGAAGGCATCACCCCAAAAAACAAGACTTTAAGGGAAATATATGACTTGCAGAATACAGAAAAAATGTTCTTTGATTTACTTGCAAAAAAAGAAGAATTAGGCCACGATTTGATAATTGGCGTCCATTCCGGACTGATGGAAAATATAGACGCAAGGAGAGGGTACAGAACGTCAGATGTTAGGGTTATAAGGGCAAATTTTGAGTCAACGCCAGCGCCATATGTAAAAACTGATATGGAAATACTATTAAAGTGGTATTTTAGCAATAAGGAAAAAATTCATCCCGTAGTTTTAGCTTCTCTTTTCCACCACAAATTTGAGAAAATACATCCTTTCATGGACGGAAACGGGAGAACCGGAAGACTGCTTCTAAACTATATTCTAATGAAGAGGTATTATCCACCCCTAATAATACACAGGAAATTCAGGCAAAATTATCTTGAGGCATTAAGGGAAGCGGACAAGGCGGAACTTACAAAATTTTCAAAAGATATTTACGCAAAATTGATTCAATTTACAATTGATGAAATGAAGGATTATTATTGGGGTTTGTTTCTTTGACAAATGGATTGATTCATAAGGAGATTTTGGAGTGTGTTAGGAGTATTAAATAGTTTAATGTTTATTAAGTTAGTTTATTGTTTTTGAGAAGTTTGATCAAATCGAAAAATTTATAGTTAACTTACAGGTTTTCCCAATTCAATTCCATAATGCGTTTGTAAATATTTGTTTGCAAAGCTGGCACTTCCTTTTCCTGCATTATTCCTACGTCCAATTACTTCTTCAATAGGAATTCCTACTACATCTCTAACTTTAACTTCCCAGAATCTATTAAGCTTTTTCTTATTCATAACCAATTCAGAAACTCCACTAAAATACCTATGTAACTTTCCACCTCCATCTTCAGTTCTAGAGTGGGGCTTGTGTATTCTTAAAAATTCTACAATAGACATTTCCAGCACTTCATCAGTGTTATATCTTTTTCCATGTATTTCAGGACCTAATTTTGATACATAATTTTTATTATGAGGCTCAACTTGTTTTCCATAAAAACCACCATTTCCGAATTCAGTTCCCCACAATTTCAACTGAACGGTAAGCGGAGCCTTCATTTCATCTCCTCCGTAGTATAATATTCCAACTTTCTTTAAATTTTCATGTGTATCCCAAGAATTCTCCAAACTAAAAGTTGCTACAATTTCCCTGCTACTTAACCTACAATCATCTAACCTTGCCAAATGTAAATAGCCCCAATCTTCTGAAGATGCTACAAAAGGCAATGTATACATTTCTCCTTGAACCATAAGGTCCATATTTCCTATAAAATAACGATTGCCATCGGTACCATCAACTTTTTCCAATCCTGGCCTAAGTTTAGCTTTTTCATTAAAGATATTATTCCAGTTATTTACATCCGAATCTATCGCATTTGGACCTATAATTGTATTGGCAAAATCCACTTGATTTTCTAATATTAGTTTTAAGTCTATATCCCCTTGTTCATCTATAATATTTTCTAATATAACCATAGTAGTAAGTTATTATTAATTGATTTATAAATCTTTTTATATGTTACTACTTAATTATAATAACTAATCTTTTACTTTTACCCCTTCCATCAATTTATTATACACCTCAGCACTCATAAAATACCCGCTATCTGAAAGCTCCAGCAGGGCTTTCTTAAATTCGTTCTGATCAAGAAAATTTTTATTTCTCAATTTAAGCAGCAATGCAGTAGTTCTTAATGGCTTTAAGCCGAACAACTTTGCCGCATCATAGCCCTCTTTTTCATCAATGAGGATATTTTTAATGCCCATTTCCCTGCATAAGCTGATTGACCTGCGCTCGCCGATGTGCAAGTTTGGAATTGCTATATCCGATTGGGTATTCTTCACTTCAATAAAATTATCACTAATGTATTTCTCTATAATGACAACCTCTTTTTTGTTTAATTCTTTGCCTTTAGTTATAACTTCATCAAATATTTCCTGGGTTATGTATAATTTGTCAAAAAATTTCTCCAGAAAAGAAAGCTTGCTTATTTTTGCCAGATGAATTAACGGGGTAGAATCAGAAACTGCGCTCTTTATCATCATCAATCCTCAGCAGCTGCCTTTATATCCTCCTCTGCATCTTTTAGCGTATAATAAAGGGGTATTCTTCTATCTCTGACTATATCAAGAATCTCCCACAATGGCATATCAGACATTTCCGCTGCTTTCATCAAGGTTATTTTGCCCTTTTTGTATTGCTCCAGCGCATGTTCAAGCTTAATTTCCTTTAGTCCTTTATTTAATGCCTTTCTTAATGCTATAGTCTTGCCTATATTCTCCTTGTTAGCATACCATTCCAGTTCCTTTTCCAGCTCATCCGGTATTCTTGTTGATATTAATGCCATTTGTGCACAAAAATATGTAATTGTGTACAGATTATTTAAAGGTTTTGTTTTATATTTACCTTTAGTTAGTAGTAAAAATAGAAAGATTTATAAAGCAATAGTTCTATCCAATCTACATAAAATTATTTTTGGAGTTTGATGAATAAATGCGCGAAGAAGAAAGGATTTTAGAAAAATATAATTACAAAGGAAAAAATATAGATACGGTTACTATTGAAGATATAGTTTCTGATCCAGCACCGATTGCGGAATTATTGGGAAGATTTTCTTCAGAAACGAATTACTACGATCGTCCATATTATCATGGACCAGTCAAAATTCTTCAGGGATTGAGTGATATGGAAGGCAAAAGTGAAGAATATGTCTCTGGTTATCTTGAAATTAAAGTTGGAAACGATACTTACGCCTTTCCATTCTATGCTAATACAGAATATTTCGGTGTTGATCTTTTGAACCGTATAAAAATCGCAGCAGCACTAGGTTTGGTTGCTGAAGCTGAAGTGAGTTTTGAAAATACTAATTGGATTAATAAAAGACTTCTCGAGGATGATATTAGTTTATTTGGAAGGGAGATAGGGGGAGAAAAACACAATCTTTTTACAGCACGATTTTTTGATTTCCATGAGCAAATACCACCAAAATCTAGACTACTTCTTAAATATCCTTAGTAAGGTAAATTTCTTTTTTATAGATTTTCTGTGCAAAGTCGGTTTTATTTACCATAAAATAACTAAACAATCTATATTTTAAAGTACAGAAAAGTTTATAAATAATAAACACCTTAAACTGGATGAGGTGATGCTATGGCAAAAAAAGAGCATGAAGAGGACGATGACGACCAGGAATACACCGGAGAAGAGCATGACGAAGATGATGTTTACAGCGAAGATGAGGTTGAGAAAGAGCTTGATAATGACGAATTGAAAGGCAAGGAAGCAGGCTTCGCAGAAGGCTTTGACAGGGACGAAGACAGCGAGGAAAGGAAGCATCCTAAAAAGAAGGGAAGGAGATAAAAGAAGGTTATTAGAATTGTTTTATTGATAACTTCAATCATACTTAATAAAAATTCCTTCCGTGATTCCCTTTTAAAGTTAAAGTAGTCCTTTATCGAGGCATTAGTCCCGCCGCATTGCGGGAAATTTATACGGATGTTGCCTCCTTATTGGATAAAAGAATCGCCTCTCGCCCTGTGAATTGTTGGGCGAGTTCTTCAGGTTTGCATATAAATCAATGCGAGCCATTATTGGGCGAGCCTAGACCCAAAGAAAGGAATTTGTTTTAGGAAAAAAGATTAAGAATAAACAAATACAAAATGCAAAATCTGTCAAAAATCTTCACAAAAACAAATCTTCAAATCCTTAATTTAATTCTAAATGAAAGGCTGCACATAAGGGAGATAGCTGACAGGCTGAAATGCTCGCCTGCAAAAGTGCTTGGATGCATCAAGCTGTTTGAGCAGAACGGCATTGTGAGAGTGATTAACGAGAAGAACAGGAGGGTTGTGCAGTTCAACAGAGAAAACCAGCTTGCAAAGCAGATTCTTGAGCTTATCGAGATGTCGCAGGGCAGGGAAAAAAATTTTGAGGAGAGGATGAACCTGTTTGACGCAGTAAGCCCATTGGATTTCAGGTACTATGCAAGGGACAGGAGAATTTTCGAGAAGCTGCAGCCTTATCTTTCTGAGACTGCTTTTGTGAGGTATGCGGCGAAAGTTGAATCTGCGCTGGCAAAAGCGCTTGCCAAGAGGAAGCTGTGCAGCAATGCTATAGCTGATGAAATAGAGAGAGCGTCAAAGCTTATCACGGCGCAGGAAGTCTATGAAGAGGAAGACAGGATAAAGCACAACATAAGGGCGCTGGCAAACTCAATAAGAAACAAAGTTAGTGATGAAGCAAAGCCGTTTGTGCATTTCACTACAACAAGCTATGACATAATTGCAACGGCAGACGCCGCAAGATACAAGGATTTTACAGAGCATGTCCTTCTTCCGGCGCTTCTCAACCTTCAGAAAAATCTCATCAGCATTGCCTTACGGGAGAAAGACACTTTGCAGATCGGAAGAACCCACGGGCAGCATGCAGAGCCAATCACATTCGGCTTTGCGATTGCGCATTATGTGAGCAGGCTGGGGAACAGGATTGTTGCAGTAAGCAAAACAGGAAGCAATCTCAGAGGAAAGCTTTCAGGCGCAGTCGGGGCTTATAATGCGTCATCATTGTTTTTTGACGAGCCTTCAAAGTTTGAGCATGAAGTGCTTGGAGAGCTTGGACTGAAGCCGTCGCCTACATCAACGCAGATTGTCGAGGCTGAGTATATTGTTGATTACCTGAGCGCAGCCGTCTCCTGTTTTGGCGTGCTTGCAAACCTTGCAGATGACATGAGGCATTTGCAGAGAAGCGAAATAGCGGAGGTTGGAGAGCATTTCGAGGCAAAACAGGTCGGCTCTTCCACAATGCCGCAGAAGCGCAACCCGATAAATTTTGAGAATATCAAGGGGATGTGGAAGGAATTCATGCCGCGCATCACGACAATGTACATGGACCAGATTTCAGAGCATCAGAGAGATTTGACAAATTCCGCTTCAATGAGGTTTATTCCTGAGCTATTGGCAGGATTCTATGTTTCTGTGATAAGAATGAACAATGTGATGAGCAAGCTTGTTGTTGATAAAAATAACATGAAGAAGAATTTTGATGCCAACAAGCATATGATAGCAGCAGAGCCATTGTACATCATCCTTGCCGCCCTTGGCCACCCGGATGCGCATGAATATGTGAGGGAAAAGACATTGGAGGCGCAGACAGCAGGGAAAAAGTTGTTCGATTTGGTCAGGGAAGATGCTAAAATCCAGCCTTATCTGAAGAGATTCTCTAAAAAGCAGACTGAGATAATAGAGAATATTGAAAGGTATACTGGGATTGCGTCAAAAAAAACGCAGAGTGTGTGCGAGTTTTGGAAGAAGGAGTTGAAGATATAAATTGAATTTTTTATAGCTTAATTAAGAAGAGTATTTTGGACGGCTATTATTAGTCCTGCCAAAAGCAGATTGTGGATTCCTGTCAATAGATTCATTTATTCTTGCAACAGACTCCTTTACTCTCGCACTTTCCCTTGAAGTTAAATAAGCTGCATTTTGCTTAGTTCTTCTATAATTTCTTTTATTTCTCCATTCCCTTTCAGCCTGCCAGTCAATTTTCGGCATGGATTGCTCTGAATGGTTTCTTCTGTCGTACCTTGGTCTAGAAAACAATTCTTGGTCAAAACCTCTATAATCACGAGAAACCTCATTAAGAGAATAATCCCAATATCTGTCAGCAGCAGGTTCCCCATCTTTTCCATGTAACCTATCAAAGTTTCTATAACCCATTCCTAATTCTACAGCAGCGGCAACATTAACACCATTAACACTTCTATAAGGTATCTCAGGCTTATAACTAAAACCATTTCCATTACTTCTGCCGTTAGCATCGCCGTTTCTTCTCCTGTAAGAATTAAACTTATGCCCGCTCATCCTGTTTGCATGAGCAGATGCAGCAGCCAGCTTGTCAGCAGTATGTTCTATTGCTTCTTCGCCTACATTAAAATCATATCTTGCAGGCAGGCCAAAAATGCCGGCTTCATATGCCATATCGAGCCTAGCCTCATCAATGGATGCTAAAAATTTTTCAGGAGTTGTTTTTGCCAATTTTAGAAAATCATCGAATGTTTTGGCTTCTTCATGACGTATTGATGGCTTGTGATGTTTGTATCTTTCATTAAAATAAAATTCTCCTAACCTATAAGGAAGCGACTGGTGCCATTCCTCCACTCTAAGCCTGTGAAGGGCAACAAAAGCGTCTGAGCTTTCTGCTGCAATCTGCTCAAGAGCCTCCATTATTTTTCCTCTTGGCATATGCGAATTTCCCCTAATTCCTATTGCCATTAGCCTATGGGAACAAAGATGCTTTTTAAATTTTATTCTTTTCATTACTTTATATTAGTAACAATAAATCCTAATATTTAAATACTATAGCATCTTATATACTTGCTATGGCAACTACAATCCAAGTCAGCGAAAAGATCATTGAACAGCTAAAAAGCAGGAAAATGTACGACAAGGAAAGCTACGAGGATATCATCTGGGATCTGCTGGAGGACAGCAAGGAGCTTTCTGATGAAACAAAAAAGCGCATAATGCAGTCAGAGAAGGAAGTGAGAGAAGGAAGGACTGCAACTCTGGAAGAGGTAAAAAGGAAATTGAAGCTGTAAAATGTACAATATAGAATTCTCTGAAACTGCTGAAAAGCAGATTTATAAGCTTGACAAAGGCATACAATTAAGAATAATATCAATATTGGAAAGGATTAAGATAAGGCCATATCATTTTGTCAAAAAGTTGGTCGGAAGCCCATATTTGAGGCTGAGAGTCGGAGACTATAGGCTCATTTTAGACATCAAGGAGAGCAGATTGATAATTTTTGTTATAGAGGTTGGGCATAGAAGAGATGTGTATAAGTGATGAAAAACTCAAAAAATTTATATATATGTACACACTATGAGTACTCATGCCAAGCATAAACATATCAATAAAGAAAGAAGCATATGAATTCCTGAAAAGCTTCAAGTCTAAAGATAAGAGTTTCTCGGATGTCATTCTTGAACTAAAGGAAAACAAATACGAAAAAGGCTCTGCAAAAAGCCTTTTAAGGTTCGCAGGCGCATTGAAACATTTGGATTGGGAAGAAAAAGAGAAGAGAATGAAGGAATTTAGGAATTCTTTTAATAAGAGAATCAAAGAGACTGCCAAAAGAATGGAAAGCTGCAGAAAATGATTGGTCTTGACACTTCTGCAATAATTGACTTGTTCAGGGACGATCCTGCATTGATTAGGCTGCTGGAGCAAATTGATGATACTATCATGCTAAATCAAATCAGCTATCTGGAGCTTATGTTCGGCTTGGATTTTGAAAGCAGGCATGATAAAACTGAAGAAGAATACTATGATTCCTTATTTAATCTCTATTCAGTGCTGCCTTTAGACAATATTTCATGCAAAAAGGCTGCAAAAATTTCTTTAGCACTTAAAAAACTGGGCAAGTCCATAGAACAATTTGATTGCACAATAGCCGGAATATTATTATCAAACGGGATTAATAAAATCTTGACAAGAAACAAAAAACACTTTGAAAACATTAAAGAGCTGGATGTGATCAGTTATTAACACATGGTTTCCAAAAAAATACTCATAGCAAAAAACTCCCTAACAGAAGGCCTGGGCATCATTGAAACAATACTTAAAGAAAAATCCATTTCTTATGAGATTGTTGAACTGGACAAAGGGCAGTTATTTCCAAATCCAAAGGATTATTCTGCTGTGATTGTATTAGGAGGTCCAGACAGCGCAAATGATTCTACAATAAAGATGAGGCATGAGATTGAAAGGATAAAAGAAACCGTCAACGCAGGAATCCCCTATCTCGGCATCTGCCTTGGAATGCAGGCATTAGTGAAAGCAAACGGCGGCGCTGTAATGAAGAATCACATCAAAGAAATAGGCATCAGGGCTCCTGACGGGAATTTTTTTGAGATAGAATTCACGTATGAAGGAAAATCAGATAAATTGTTTCATGGACTTCAATCACCATCAAGAATATTCCACCTTCACGGCGAGACTGTCGGACTTGCAGGCAATATGGAGCTTCTGGCAACGGGAAAATTCTGCAATAATCAGGCCGTCAAAGTAGGCAATGATGCCTACGGCATACAGGGGCATTTTGAGATTACAAAAGAAATGCTTGAACTGCTGATAAAAGAAGATGCGGATTTAAAGCTGCTCAATGCCAAATCAGTGATGGCAGACTATG
>CAYVTQ010000018.1:0-26638 GCA_964454865.1 uncultured Methanosarcinales archaeon | reverse complement strand
CGACAAAAGTTACACTCGGCGGAATTTGACTGCCACTAAATTCCGCCTCGAATTTATTTCAATGGTTTCAATAAATTGGCGAGGCGGAGCGTTGTGGCAGACAGCGACGCCTCGCACTGGATATGCCGGAGGCGGAATGAAAATAGTTTATAATAAAATATTCAGATGATTAAATTATAACAATTAAACTCAATGTGATACTATATCTCCAATTTTCATCTTCCACTCGTCAATCCCGCCGGAAAGAGATTTGGCATTTGTGTAGCCTTTGCTTCTCAGGATTTCCAGCGCCCTCATGCTTCTCGCGCCGCTCCTGCAGTGCAGGATTATTTTTTTATCCCTGCCGATGCTTTCAAGGCAGCCAAGATTGCCAGCCATGATATGGCTTAGCGGCGCTGATTTTGCCTCCTTTATGCTGCAAGCCTGCCGCTCATAATTTTCCCTCACGTCAACCAAAATAAAATCCTCTTTTTTGCCCATCATCTCTTTTAATTCATGTACGGAAATCTCATCATTGCCTTCGCTTTTGCTTTTTTCAGCGCATGAGATGCCATAATCCTCCAGTTTTGTTATTGTCCCGCTGTTGCCGCACACAGGGCATCCCTTGTTCCTGCTTATCTTCAGCTCAATGAACCTCATTGCCAGCGCGTCATAAATAAGCAGCCTGCCGGATAATGTCTCCCCAATGCCCAAAATGACCTTCAGCGCCTCAGTGGCCTGTATTGTTCCTATCACTCCCGGCAATACTCCCAAGACTCCTGCTTCTGCGCAGCCTGGAATCATGCCATAATCCGGCATTTTGGGCGAAACGCACCTGTAGCACGGGCCATTTTTATAATTAAAAACAGAAGCCCTGCCCTCAAACTTCAAAATGCTGCCATAGGCCAGAGGCTTGCCTTCCAAAACGCATGCGTCATTGACAAGGTATTTTGCAGGCAGGCTGTCTGTTCCGTCAATTATCACATCGTATTCTTTTATTATTTCCACTGCATTTTCAGAACTGATTTTTTTATTGTGCAGCCTTATGCTGACAAACGGGTTCAGCTCATTTATTCTGTTTTTTGCCGACTCTAACTTCGGCTTTCCCGCGTCTTTTGCAGCGTGCAGAATCTGCCTTTGTAGGTTGCTTTCCTCAACATTGTCAAAATCGGCAATGCCCAATGTTCCAATGCCGGCGGCAGCAAGATACAGCGCGGCAGGGCTCCCCAATCCGCCAGCCCCTATAACAAGCGCTTTGGCTTTCTTTATCTTTTCCTGCCCTTCTTTGCCTACTTCCGGAAGAATTAAATGCCTTGAGTATCTTTTCAGCTCCTGGATGCCCAATATGGCATTATCTGCAGCCGGCTTGCCGGCTATTTTTTCTTTTATGGCGCTGAAGATTTCCATTTGTCAGTTCAACCGGCACTAATGTTATTTTGTTTTAATATCTTTCTGAGGGGATATGCAGTCCTTTTTCAGGCTCCGTCCAAAAAATAAAGGTTGCCATCAATTTTTACTGCGAGCATCATCATAATTAAAATAAAGCCAGAAGGAAATTGCAATGGGAATTCTGGCTATCGGGTAATATCTGAACATGCGAGCTGATGGCAACCCGACTGAAAGGAGATTTTTTGGACGGAGCCCCTTTTTCAGAAATCTTTATAAAAACCTTCAGGATATTAAATATATGGCTGACACAGCGCACGAGGAATCCCAAGATCTGTTCTGGGCGGACCAGCTGGCCAAGAAAATCACGGCAAGGGAAAGCTTTCATTATTTGGATAAGCCCGTTCCTGAATTCAGGGAGTTTGTTGTCAAGACATCTGCCTCATTGTCCGGCGTCCTGCATATAGGAAGGCTGAGCGACACAATAAGGGGGGAGTCTGTTGTGACTGCATTAAGGGATTTGGGAGCCAAGACCAGGTTCATCTGGGTTGCCGAGAACATGGATCCTTTAAGGAAAGTCCCTGCAGGAGTCCCTGCAAGCTATGAAAAATATATCGGAATGCCTGTGACTGACATTCCCGACCCTGACGGCAATTATGATTCTTATGCTGACAGGCACATGGAGGAATATTTCGAAGTTCTTGACAATTTTGTCACGGCAAAAATGGAAAAATTCTCCATGAGGGCGGAATACAAAAAAGGGCATTTTAACAAATACATCAGGAAAATTCTTGACAAAATTGAGGAAGTCAAAGACATACAGAATAAATACCGCACAAACCCATTAAAGAAGGGCTGGTCGCCGTGGACGCCAATCTGCGACAACTGCGGCAAGATAGTGACTCCGAGAATCACTGAAACCAAAGACGGAGTTGTGAATTATGTCTGCGAGGACTACAAGTTTGAGGCGGCTGTTGCAAAAGGATGCGGGCACAGGGGGGATAATGATCCGCTGAAGAGCAACGGCAAATTATTGTGGAAAAGCGAGTGGGCTGCGCAGTGGGCAAGATGGAATGTGTCTTCTGAAGGCGCCGGAAAGGAATACCAGGTGCCGGGCAGCGCATTCTGGGTCAATGGGGAAATTGCCGAGAAAATCCTTGACTTTCCAATGCCTGAGCCGATTTTTTACGAGCACATAATGATTGACAATGCCAAGATGTCGGCTTCTGTCGGAAATGTCGTCTATCCGCGAGACTGGCTTGAAGTGGCAAGCCCTGAAATCCTGAGGCTTTTTTACAATAAAAGGCTGATGACAACAAGGAGCTTTTCGTGGAAAGACCTTCCTTCGTTGTATGATGAATATGACTATCTTGCAAAAGTGTATGCGGGCTTCGAAAAAATAGAGAACAGGAAGGAAGAGATGCATTGCAGAAGACTGTTCGAGATTTCCTGCGGAAATAAAATTAAAGAGCCGATGTGGATGAGCTTTTCGCATGCGGCAATGGTGGCGCAGGCATTTTCCGATGTGGCTGATGTAATAAGCAGCCTGAAAAAGACAGGGCATTACAAGGAAGGGCAGCATGATGCCATATTTGACAGGCTGCAAAAGGCAAAAGCTTGGCTGGAGAAGTATGCTCCAGAAGAGATTAAATTTAAAGTTCAGGATAATGCTCCAAAGGGATTAAAGCTTGAAAATGGGCAAAAAATGGCTTTGCGTAAATTGGCTGACTTATTGATGGAGAAAGATTATGATGAAAATACCCTTTTTCAGGAGTTTTATAATTTAATCAAGGAATTCAACATTAAAGGCCCGGAGTTTTTCAAGGCGGCATATAATGTTCTGCTGAACAAAGACAGAGGACCTAAACTTGCGCCTTTTATCGTTGCAATAGGGAAGGAGAAGGCTGCTGGATTGTTTATGGGGGTTTGAATAGGATTTTTTGCCTTTTAATTTTGCAGAACAATTACCTGCTTCTTATGCATGCATTTCTTCCCAAATTTTATCCCGGCTTTTCTTCAATTTCTTAAGAATCTCGCCATCTGGCAGTTTTGCCAGCCCGGACTGCCTCAGATCATTTCTTATAGATTCAACCAAATTCTTCCATTCATCTTTTCCTCCTAATAAGCCCTGCTCCTCTTTGATTTCTTTTCTAATGCCGCTTCTGACCAAATCTGAAAAATTTGAGTACAGCCCTTTCTCTATCAATTCCTTAGACTTCTCGAATAATTGCATAGGCAGTGTAATGTTTATTTTCCTGAATTCCATAAATATTACCTCAATGCGTATTGAAGTACTATAGAATATAAATTTTTTTGTTTTAATGGCTTCCTATGTTTTTTTCTCTTCAAGCATAATCTCTAATGAAGATAATTTTTGAGAATCAAGAGGCACATACAAAAGACCTTTTGCTGTTGAATCCAAAGGCAGCCATGAACTAAAGTATGCGCTTGGTATGGTTTCAGGCACTTTAGTCCAATCGTTTGGAACTAATGTTTCTGAGGCAAATGCTCCCATCGGCGACCTTAAATTCAGTTGATATCTGTATTGCTGCACCATAGTGCCCAAATTATCATAATCTTTATCATGATAAGGCTGACCAATGAGGTCTTCTCTTCTGGCAGGAACTATTAAAAAAGACAATTCACCAAACCCGTTTGATACTATCTGGCTTTCCCTATCAGCCAAAAATTTAATGGTCTCTTTACTTAATAGATGCCGAAGGGGATGTTGTTGGATTTCAGCTTCATCAGTAGTGCTTATACTCGAAACATCCGATAAATCAGGGATGTCCAAAGGATAGTATATAGGTTGTCCACGATAGCTTGTCAATGACTCATCTGAAAAAATTCCATTACCAATCATTAATGTAAAACTACTATTCTTAAAAGTAAAAGGAGAGTCAAATACAAAGTCTGACTGGAAGTCAATTTTTCCCTCCATTAGTTTATGCCGATATCTATCTATACGATTTAATTCCTCTTCAAATACTGCTCCTAAAGTATACCACTCGTTTGGTTTTATTTCCATCATCATCAACTTATGAAAGCAAATTTTATTTAAAAACCTTTTCTAAAGAATGTTCTACTTCACCCTTCTGACAGCCTTATCATTATCTCATGCGCCTTCAGGATGTCTTTTGTATCTACAAAAATCATGAATTCAGGAAGGCAGCCGATTGATTCTATTATCTTAATGTTGTTGATAGCAAGCTCATTCATTATTGTAGCTAAAACGCCAACAGTTTCGGATGAACCTGGCCCGAAATGAATGCTCAGCTCGCTGAGATTTTTTATAATGTCAATTACTTTGTCCTTTGGGAATATATCAGCTACTTTCTGCATATTCTTCTCATCAACAAGCAGCTTTATAGACTCTTTTCCTTCTGAAAGCCTCATCACATCTCCTCTTGAAATCTCTATCAACGGGAAAACTTTAGGCAGCAATTCAAGAATCCTGCTGTCCCTTTTCATTGCAACGAGCGCAATCTTGTTTTTTGTTGAGATTCTTGAGGATTTTATGATTTCCTCAACATTGTGGAATTTTGTTTCATGCCTTCCCTCATTGACGTACCTCCTTATTGCACTTATAACAGCATCAGGGGAGCAGCTCATGTTTTTCGCTTGTATTACGTGCTTTGCCAATGCCATTGAATTTACAATGCCTCGCTTCAGCTCTTTCTTTATGCTTGGCTCAGAATCAAGATAATTCCACACTTCATGGGTTAAATTTGCCATAATAGGCTGAAATTTGCCGGATTCTTATAAAATTTACTATTTTTGCCGTGTATTTTATATATAAAATATAAAGTCATTATAGAATTGGTGATATAATGGGAATAAGTGGGGTCTTAACAATGCCTGAACGTCCAAGCGAAACAGTAGATTCTTTGGTATCACGAACAGAACAGAACAGGGTTTCTTCTTTATTTCCAGCAGAAAGCCCTGCTAGTCAAGTCTTAAAAATTATTGAAGATAAAAGACTTACTACTCATCCTTTTTTCGGCACATTCTATAGTGGGATGGAGCACTATGCATTCGGCAGACCTGATAATTTTGATACTGCAGTTCGGAATTTCTTGACTATAATGGGTTCCAGAGAGCTTCCAACGCCCCTTCACCAAGTAGTCCATAATTTTACCGGAATTATGATTCCATTAACATTAAATGAAAGATACCAAATGCATTATGATATAGGCAATTATGGCAGGGGATTTTATCCTACTTAATCTATAAATAATTAGAAGGTGCTACAATGAGCCAAAATATAGCAATGCTTGTGTCAGGCAGTGAAGGCGAAGCTATCGAGACTGAGCCTCTGTCAAAATCTTTTGGAGCATACCCCGATATGAGACTGGCGTTATCTGAAATTGAATTGGAAAAACTTACCCGTCAAGGCATTTATGCAACATTCTACAGAGCTGCTGCCCAATTTTTGGTTGATACAAAGGAGGCTTTACAAGAAGCAGAAAAAGGTTTTCTGTCTATTGCTAAAGAGGAGCATGCAAGAGCCCCTAAAAGAATTGACCTTAAGTCAAGAGTGATAACTCTTTCAAAGCTTTATGCGCAAATGAGCCAATTGTATCTTGAACTTTATCCGCAGAAGAATTATATAAAAAATTAAGGAGGCAGTTAAAATGGCTATTAAATCACAAAAGGTTATTGAAAGGCACGGCATCGGATATGGTACATTATATGGGGCCGATTCACTGCGGTATTTATTTTCTCATTTGATAGGGCATGGAATTGAGCCGGTTAGCGTAAATGGGACTTTTTTAATTCAAGGTAATGGTGAAATTGACCGTTTTTTAGAAAGATACAGTCCTAATATGGGGATAGATGATATTGCGAATGGCAATGCTCATTTAGGTGACCATTCTGTTGCTGCTGTTGTTCATACGCATAGGCTAAATCCAGATGAAGGCTTAAAGTCTTTATCGAGAATTAGAGGATACGGGCTAGATGCTGTTCTGGAGAAAATCGAGCCGGAATTCATAGCGGCTGATTTAGACCATGAAAACTTAAGATTAGTGGAATCAGCTGTCAAAAAAAAGCATGGAAATTCATTCATGGAAGGCTATCGCAATGGCAAATTGCATAATGATCCTTTTGCACACATAGCTGCCGCCAATTATTATATGCAAATGGCAAAACAATTTTCAAGAGAATGGGACTACTGGGAGTCATTAAGTATTGCAGCTTTAGGAAGGTTTTTAACCCAACATGGATATGTAGCAGCCCACAAGCGCATTGAGCATCACACAAAGATGTTAGGGACTTTAACGGGCGGAGAAAAATAGGCTCCAGTCTTTTACGCTTTATACTTTTGCATTTAACTCTTCATAAACCTTTTTCAACGGCACATTATGCATTTCAGCAGCCTTCCTGCAGTCCTCATACTCAGGCATTTCATTCATTACTTTTCCATCCAATTTTGAAACCTTCACCCTTATTTTCCCGTATTTTGTCCCGACTTCCTTAACTTCCCTGTCGAGGACTTTTCTTTTTGCGGAAAAAACCCTGACTCCTATGCTTGCCGTCTCGTCAAAAATGACATTTGAAAGCTTTTCAGTGTCTTTCTGGCTTGCCAGCACTGACAGCTTGATAGCAGGCCTGCCCTTCTTCATTATTATATTTGTGATGTAGGCATCCAAAGCTCCGCTTTCCATCAGCCTGTCAATCACATGAGGGTAAATCTCAGGATTCATGTTGTCTATGTTTGTTTCGATTATGTCTATTGTTTTGCCGGTCATTTTTATTACCTTATGTCTTTATTAGTTTAAATGCCCTAAATGAACCCTTAAAACGTTCGGCTCCTTTAAATCTTTTGCGCCTGCACCATATCCTATTTTCTCAACTTTCATCTCAGGCATTTCGCCGAATTTCTCAGCCAGCACAGAGATTATTGCAGCCCCGGTCGGCGTTGCCAGTTCGGCATTTGAATCAGTCGAATAAACAGGAATTCCTCTGAGGATTTCAGCAGTTGCAGGCGCAGGCACCGGAAATTTTCCGTGCGAAAACTCAACAAAACCAGAGCCGACATTTATTTTTGAGCAGTAGACTTTTTCAATGCCTAATTTCTCCAATCCAATAACTGCTCCAGCAACGTCAATTATTGTATCTATTGCCCCAATCTCATGGAAATGCACTTTGTCAATCGGCATATTATGGACTTTTGATTCTGCTTCGGCTATTTTTAAAAATATTTTTTTAATTTTTAATTTTATATTGCTGTCTAATAATGATTTTTCAATAATGGAATTTATCTCATTGATGTTTCTTTCGTGATGGTGCTCATGATGATTGTCTAAAACAACCCAGAATTTTGTGGCTGAAATATTATTTTTGACTGTTTTCTCTGCGTCAATCTCATAATCTTCAAGATTTAATTTCTTCAATTCTTCCTTTAAATGCTCAAAATCAAGCCCTGCATCCAGCAACGCGCCTATAATCATGTCTCCTGAAATGCCGGAAAAACAGTCGAAGTAAGCTACGTCCATTTTAATAAAAGAATAATCTTATTTTATTTATAAATCATTTCTTAATTATGTTTTGATATCAGGCCGGCAAAATACCCCGCCCCAAACCCGTTGTCTATATTCACGACAACAATCCCCGGAGAGCAGGCATTGAGCATTGTCAGTAATGGTCCTATGCCTTTAAAGCTTGCGCCGTAGCCGACAGAAGTCGGGACAGCGATCACCGGCTTGTCTACCAGCCCTGAAACAACAGAAGGAAGAGCCCCGTCCATTCCAGCAACGACAATCACTGCATCAGCAGCCTCAATCTTGTTTTTGTGGCTCAATAATCTGTGAATCCCGGCAACGCCGACGTCGTAAAGCCTTTCAACATCGCTGCCGAACATTTCTGCCGTAACAGCAGCCTCTTCCGCGACTGGAATATCAGAAGTGCCTGCGCTGATAACAATAACTTTTTTGAAATTATTTTTTTCATTTTTTATTTTATTATTGTTATTTTTAATATTGGAAATATTTTTATTGCTTATTTTCTGGCTTTCCGGATTATTGCTGTTTTTTATTACTATCGTCCTTGCCATTTCATTATATTCTGCATTTTTAAAGATTTTTTTTACAGCATCAAACATCTCCTTTGTCGCCCTTGTAGCCAAGACACCATTGTTTGCGGCCATTCTTTTTATTATTTCAGCAACCTGTTTTATTGTCTTGCTCTGGCAGAAAACGACTTCCGGAAATCCCCTCCTTATTGCGCGGTGATGGTCTATTTTTGCAAAGCCGATATCCTCATAAGGGAGGTTCTTCAATTTTTCCACAGCATCATCTATATTGATTTTATTTTTCCTTATGCTTTGCAAAATTTCCTTAATTTGCTCCTTGTACATTTACCAGCAGATTTAGAGAGCCGCTCTTAAATTCATTTAACTCAATTTCGCTAAACCCGATATCACTGAATTTTTTATTGATAATCTCAAGATTATCGTTGAGTACCTTAAAGCTCCCTAAATCAGCCTCAATCCTTGCCTTATTTCCGAAATGCCTTACTCTCAGCTCCATGATGCCAAAACTATCTTTAAGAAAATTCTCAGCTTTTTCAATCATGCTTAATTTTCTTAAAGTGACTTCCATTCCATATGGCACTCTTGAAGCAAGACACGGGGAGGCCGGCTTGTCCCAGATTTTTAATCCCAGATGCCTTGCAAGCTCCCTTACATCATTTTTTGTGAATTTTGCGTCTTTCAGCGGGCTTAATACACCATACTCCTCAGCAGCAGCCATGCCTGGCCTGTAATCCTGTATGTCATCAAAATTCGTGCCGTTAAGGATATTTTTGATTTTATATTTATCAGCAGCAACTTTTAATTTTGAATACAGCTCTGATTTGCAGTGATAGCACCTGTTTTCAGGATTCCTGATGTAACTCTCATTTTTTGTCTCTTCCGTGCTTATGACAGCGTGTTTTGCGCCAATGCCTTCTGCAATTTCTTTTGCCTCTTCAATCTCCTTTCTCGGCACAGACGGGGAGTCTGCCGTGACTGCAATTGCTTTATCTCCAATGGCATCATAAGCTATTTTGAGGACCAAAGCGCTGTCTATTCCGCCCGAGAAGGCAATAATGGCGGAATTTAGTTTTGAGATTGTTTTTTTCAGCTCATTATATCTTTTTGTTAAATCC
This sequence comes from uncultured Methanosarcinales archaeon, assembly GCA_964454865.1. Lineage (GTDB taxonomy): Archaea > Nanobdellota > Nanobdellia > Woesearchaeales > GW2011-AR4 > JACOZO01. The sequence goes on along the minus strand of CAYVTQ010000018.1, from coordinate 17,125 downwards.
TTATTCATAGAAATTGGACCATAATCGAAACTGTTTTATAAATATTGTTAAAATATGGCGGCATTGAAAAGACTCCGCTTCGCTACGGGCTGCCATCGGCTCGGCTGCTCATTTTTAAAAATTATTGCAATTTTCTCTCTGGAACTCCGAAAATTGCCAGATAGCGCAACTTACAGAGCCTCGCATAATTGATGGCAACCTATATCTTTTCAATGCCGCCTAAAATATCTCCCCATATCCTATCAGCCTGAACCTGTTTCCTATCCTTCTGGAAATTGTAACCCTTGAGCCGGCTTCCGCGCATACGGGGATTTTCAGCGAGCATTTGACTGCATCTTTTCTTAATTGTATAACTACCCCTACAGTCGCTGCGGAGTTGACGTTCAGCATCAGGACCTCATTCATTTTAATAGGCTCAACTTTAAGCTCGCTTTCGGCGCCTACGACTCTCTGCAGCAATGTGACTTTGAGCTGGCAGTCATACCATACTTTTGGGAGCTTTCCAGGCAGCCCTGCCAATGAGCCTGTAAGCTGGTCTGACTTTACGACTGAAGGATCGAGCTTTGTCAATACGCCGATTGAGCCGCCCGGGCCCACTTCGCCAATTTCAGAGCCTCCCGAATTGATGCTTGCAATTTTTGTCAGAATCGGCTTCCACACTTCCTTATTTTTCTCGACTACTTTTCTTCCCGGCCTGATCTCAATTTCCCCTTCTTCCTTAAAAATCCCCTGCTTCAGGCTGCCCCCCAGGACTCCGCCGACAAGCTGGCTTGGCGCAATTCCCGGCCTGTTAATGTCAAAGCTCCTTGCAATCAGCATAATGGGCTCTTTTGCCTTGTCCCTTTCAGAAGGTTTGATATGCTCCTGGATTGCCTGGATCAGAAACTCCAGCCCTACCCTATGCTGCGCTGAAATGGGCACTATCGGCGCATCCTGGAAGCTTGTGCCTTTTAGAAAATCCCTAATCTGCTGGTAATTTTTTAGTGCCTGCTCTTCTGAGACCAAATCAATCTTATTCTGGACAATTATTATGTTCCTTATGCCTATAATCTCAAGGGCCATCAAGTGCTCCCTTGTCTGCGGCTGTGGGCACTGCTCGTTGGCAGCCACAAGAAGCAAAGCGCCGTCCATTATTGTAGCGCCTGCAAGCATTGTCGCCATCAGGCTTTCGTGCCCCGGAGCGTCAACAAAGCTCACTTTTCTTACAGGGGCTGCCTTTTCCCCGCATTTATTGCATTTGTCTTTTGTAGTCCAGCAGAAAGGCTCGGGGCATTTTCCGCATCTGCTTATCGTTACATCTGCATAGCCCAGCCTTATTGTTATTCCCCTCTTCAGCTCTTCAGAATGAGTGTCTGTCCACTTGCCGCTCAGCCTTTCAAGCAGAGTTGTCTTGCCGTGGTCAACATGGCCGACCATTCCGATATTAAGCTCCGGCTGCTGCGGAATCCCTTCGTCTGCATCTTTCTTTTTAGCCATGTTTTATCTGGTGAATCAACAAGAATCACTCCTTTTTCTCTTCCTTCTGCTCTTTTGCCCCTTCTTTTGGAGGGAATATCTCTGAAATCGGCTTTGAGCCTTCTTTTGCAACCTTGAGGTTTATCTGTGAAATCTTATCATGAATCTTGTGCCCGCAGACGGTCTTTGTCTTCCTTATTCCCTTTGCAGCGCCCTTGAAGCCTATTCCCCCGAGTATTGTTATCTTTTTCCTCAATCCGAGGATGCCTTTTCTCATCGGAAAGCCGCAGTAATCCGAGCCGCCGGTTATCAAAAGCTCGTAGCCGGGCATGCCCAATTCGTCTCCCTTGACAGATTCTCCTATATTCAGACCAATAAACTGCCTTGCTGCAGTGTCCTTCACTTCTTTCTGGTAAGTTTTTCCTGTCTTCACATCTGCAATTGCCAATTTGAAAGCTGCCATTCTTATTCCTCCTGTTTGAATATATCAATACAACAAAATTGTAGAACTAGGGAGCATTTAAATAGTTTTTTGTTGATTTGGCTTCACCAAAAATTCGCAAAACAAGCGAGGCAAGATTTTGAATCTTGCCAAATCGGCGCTCAGGTTGGCAGCTTCGAGCCCAGCACAGTATATGATGCAGTATCGTTGATGTCCCGTATGGAGCGTCCCCTTCAACTCTGTTTAAGTGCTTGATAAATGGGCTCGACTTGCTCGAAAAGCAACAGACAGCCTTGATTAGCTTTTCGGCACCGCCTGAGGCGGTAATGCTGCCAACCCATTTTTTGGATGAAGCCTGTTGATTTATACAACAATCTCCCTGAAGACTTTCCTTAATCTGTTGCCTTTGCTTGAAATGGCCACCATGACGGTATAGTGATCTCCTTCAATCATGCCTCTTGTATCCAGCTCAAGCCTTATCGTTTTGCTGTTGTCATTTGGCAGCCTTACCTTGTCGCTTGTTTGAGAGACACCCAGCTCAAGGATTGACGCTGCAACTTTAAGCTCGTCTATATCTGCCATTTCCCTGTTATTCAGGACTACGTGGACCAGAAGAGGCTCTCCCGGAACAACATAATCCTCGTTGGGAATTATTATCCTTGGGATTAAAAGATTGCTTTTAGCGCTCCTTAGTCTTTTTGAGGCAAGCTGTGCATTTTCGAGCACAGTCAGGACATATGCCTGCTCTGAACTTGCGCCTTTGTTATCAGTGGCTCTCACAACAACATTATGGATTCCTATATCCTTAAACTGAGGCATCCAGCTTATAGAGCCTGTAGCGGGATTTATCACCATGCCTTCAGGAGCAGCTTCCAGTCCGAAAGTTATAGGATCCCCTTCAGCATCGCTTGCTATCACATTATAGGCATAATTGATGCCTTCCACTGCTATTGTTATCGGAGTTGAAGTAATGGCCGGGGCATCATTAAATATCAATGATATTGTTGCAGTATTGCTGTCAAGAGTGCCGTCGCTGCACTTAAAGGCAAATGAGTCTGAACCTTTGAAATTAAAGTTTGGAGTGTAAACTCTTGTCTTGCCGGTGCCTGAAAGGGCACCATTTGAAGGGTTTGCAGAGGTGAATGTCAATGGGTCGTTGTCAACATCGCTGCACTGCAGATTTATTGAAACAGGAGTATTGAAATTAAATATAACTGATTGCGGGCTTGCAATTGGAGCGTCATTGACATTAGTTACTGCAATGCTTACAGTTGCAGTATTGCTGTCCAAAGAACCGTCATTAGCCTTGAATGTGAGGCTGTCTGCTCCGTTAAAGTTTGCATTCGGAGTATATGTTACTTTTCCTGTATTTTGATTAAAATTTGATACGATTCCTTTAGTTGGATTTGCAACTATTGAAAATTTCAAAGCATCTCCATCAGCGTCACTTCCTGTTAATGTGATTTCTCTGGGCGTATCCTCATTGGTTGTTATAGACTGGGAATTTGCAGCAGGAGCCCTGTTTGCATCTGCAACATTAATATTAAAATTCTGGGATGCAGCTGCTTGCCCGTCAGAAACCTGCACAACTACATTATTGCTTCCTGATTGGTCAAATGCAGGAGCCCATGATATTAGGCCTGTATTTGAGCTGATGCCCATTCCTGTTGGTTTTGTTGTCAATGAAAATGTTAAGGTGTCTCCATCAATGTCTGAAGCTTCAACATCATAGCTGTAAGCCTGCCCCTCTGTCGCGCTTGTCACAGGCGTTGAAGTTACAACAGGCGCATCATTTACAGGATTGATTGTAATTGCTGCAACAGCAGTATCTGTCGCGCCCTGGCTGTCTTTTGCCCTATAAGTGAATGTGTCTGCGCCGTTTGAATTTGAATTTGGGGTGTATCTTATCTTGCCGCTTTCTATTGCAGCAGCGCCTTTTACCGGAGATGAGATAATCGCATCTATAACTGGCTTGCCGTCTTCTGCGTCATTGTCATTTGCCAATACGTCAATCAAGACGGAAGTATCTTCATTAGTTGCTGCTAAATCATCATTTGCAATAGGAATATCATTAACAGGATTTATTGTTATAAATACTGATGCTGTATCCGCTGCTCCAGCAGAATCTTTTGCCCTGTAATTGAATGTGTCTGCGCCGTTTGCATTTGCATTAGGGCTATACCTTATTTTTCCAGATTCGATTGAAGCAGTTCCTTTGCTGCCTTGCGCTGTTACTGCATCAATTACCGGCTTGCCGTCTTCCGCATCGTTGTCATTCGCCAATACATCGATTAAAACTGCAGTGTCTTCATTTATTACAACTGCATCATCATTTGCAGAAGGGGCTGTATTAGCAGGCTGGGCATCTGCAACATTAATTGTGAATGATTGGGATGCTGTTCCGCCATTATTGTCAGAAACCTGCACGACAACATTATGGCTTCCTGCTTGTGTAAAGCTGGGTGTCCATGTTATCAATCCTGTTGCTGAATTAATATTCATTCCATTTGGCTTTGTTGTTAATGAATATGCCAAAGTATCTCCATCGGCATCAGAAGCATCCACATCGTAGCTGTAAGCCTGCCCTTCTGTTGCTGATGTTACAGCTATTGAAGTTATAACCGGTGCATTATTTGGCGCTGGCGGTGTGGGGGGCTGTGGCGGGGCGCCAGCTCCTCCATATTCCACTGGCTCTGCCAAAAATCTTGAAATATCCCCCTTTACTTCCCATCCCTCTGTGTCCCTTACAACTACATACCAGTTATGCCATCCAAGCTGGCTATATGAATATATTGCTTCCGAAGAGAAAATCCTGTTTACAGCATCCCAGTTTATAAGATCCCAATTCTTCAAAATCTGCTTTGGCGCAGCGCCATCCCTGTATGCGTAAACATCAAATTTCAGCCTGTTTTCATCATAGCTGTCAGGGTCGCTTGCCTCCCATTTCAGCCTTGCGGAATATCCAAAGACAGATACTCCAACTGGATATATATTCTTGACGCTTGGCGGATGATTTGTGTCAATTACGCTGATTGTTACCTCTTGCGGCGATGCTGCCAATCCTTCCTTGTCTTCTGCCTCAAAGGTGAGCTTGTAATCCCTTTTGCCGTAATTTCCCTGCGTTCTGTCTGGTGTCCATGAAAATTTTCCATTTTTGAATGATGCCCCTGCAGGCAATGGCGTATTTGCCGACAATGCAGCGGCAATCTGCCCTTCATCCGGATCAGAAGCTGCTGCATCAAATTCCAGTTTCTGCCCTTCTGTTACTGTTTTATCGCCTGGAGGCTTTATCTCGATTGTAGGAGGCCTGTTGAAATTGCCAACAATAATCTTGACTGGCAATATTGCTGTTTGAGGCGCTATGCCGTTATTCCTGTCTTTTTCTGTAACTTTTAAATTCATTACATAAGTGCCTGTTTTATCATATCCAGGAGTCCATGAGAATTTTTTTGCCTTTTCATCAAATTTAGAGCCTTGAGGCAAATTCTCAGCCAGATAAATTAATGAATCTGCGTCAAAATCGCTTGCTGACACATCAAACTCGATATATTCCCCTTCACGAACATTAAAGCTTGGCATTTCTTTTTTGTATCCCAAATCTATAAGATCATAGTATCCATAATGCCCTGCTGATATGAAAAACGGCTCTCTGTTAACATTGTTTACCTTTATTTTTAAGTCTCTGGATGTTGTGGCAATGCCGTCTGTAATTCCAAATGTAACAATATAGTCTTTATGGGTATCGATAAGCTCCCTATCTTTTTCATTTCCCTCATCAAAGCGTGGCTGCACTGCAAATTCTCCTGTGACAGCATTAATTTCTATTCCTAATTCATTTGGGCTTACCCTGTATGTTATTGCGTCCCCATCTTCATCCTTGCCTTGAATTTTTACCGGCAGGACATGATTTTCATTTACGGACAATGTCTCAGGAAAAACTGTGAAAACCGGAGCCCTATTCCCTGGCTTTGCTACGGTTATCGAGACAACAGCTTCCTGGCTTTGCGCTCCGCTAGAATCAATTGCCTTAAACTTAAAGCTGTCTTTTCCCCTAAAGCCTGCATTAGGAGTATAAGTTAATGCGCCTGTTTTGCTGTTGAAATTTTGTATATTTCCATTTTGAGGATTTAGAGTGACGGAGAAAGTCAGTGGGTCGCCATCAACATCAGAGCCTTTTAATGCAATATCTTTTGGCGTGCCTTCAGTAGTCACAACATCTTGCGATTCCGTAACAGGGGCATCGTTGACAGGATTTACCGTCAATTCAAAAGATCCGCTTGCTCCATTGCAGGAAAGCCTTACAGTCTCTTTGCCGTTATAATTTGCCTTCAGGCTTTTTATCAGCAAATCATTTGCGCTGAAAAACAGATTGTAGTTATTATGGGCTGAGGTTATCTGCATGCTTATCTGGTCGTCAACATCGCTGCATAGCGCCTTGAGATTTTTATACACAATCGTGTTGTCAGGGCTGTCCTCATCAATATTTTTGTTTGACAAAGGCTGCCAGACAGCAGGATCGTTCACAGGATTTATTTTTATTTTGACAGCAGCTGTATTGCTATTGGCAGAGCCGTCATTTGCGCTGAATGCAAAGCTGTCCTGCCCATTATAATCCTTCTTAGGTGTATATGTCAATTGCCCTGTTGAAGGATTGAAATTAGAGAGAGCGCCGAAAGCAGGCTGGCTTTCAATCTTGAATGTCAGCTTGTCACCGTCGGCGTCAGTTGCTTTGAGCGATATCGGTTTTGGAGTGTCCTCATTTGTTTCAACGTCAACATCCTGCGCTACGGGAGCATCGCTTACGGGATTGATGGTTATTCTTACATTTGCAGTATCTGTTGCGTCTTCCTTGTCTCTTACCCTATAAGTGAATGCATCAGCGCCATTTGCATTTGCATTAGGGCTATACCTTATTTTTCCATTCTCTATTGCTGCGGTTCCTTTTGCCGGCTGTGCTGTTACTGCGTCAATTGCAGGCTTTCCGTCTTCTACATCATTGTCATTTGCCAAAACATCAATTAAAACAGAAGTGTCCTCATTTGTTGCTGCAGAGTCGTCATTGGCAGCCGGAGCATCATTAACAGCCTTGACATTTATCGTGACAGTGGCAGCATCGCTGTCATCAGTCCCGTCATTAACTTTAAATGTAAATGAGTCAGCTCCGTAGTAGTTTTCGTCTGGAATGTAATCCAGCTGGCCGGTTGCTGAATTAAATCCGGATATTTTGCCTTTTGCAGGCTGCGAAACAATTAAGAAAATCAGCTTATCGCCGTCTGCGTCAAAGCCTGTTAAGATTATCCTTTTTGAAGTGTCTTCATCAGTTTCTGCAGATTGCGTGTGTGCATTAGGCTTTCTGTTTGCAATAAGGGCAGATATCACTATTGTAAAGCTTTGGGCTGCCTTTAATGAGCCATCGGATACCTCCACTACAACATTATGACTGCCCGCCTGCGTTAAATCGGGAGTCCATGTTATCAGCCCGGTTGCCGAATTGACTGACATTCCGCTTGGCTGTGTTGCCAATAAATAGGTTAAAGCGTCTCCGTCAGGGTCTGTCGCTTCCACATCATAGCTGTATAATTGATTTTCAGTTGCTGTTGTTATGGGGGTTGAGGTTATTATAGGGGCCCTGTTTACTTTTTTCTGCACTGTAACAGATGCAACGCCATCCTGCACCACTGCAAATGTAAGCCAGTCGTAAACCTTGCATGCCCATCTGTCACCTGCTTTGACAAGACTGCCTGAGAGGCTGCTCGAAGGATCGTTCTTAAAATCAGTAAAATCTGTTTCTGTTAAGGCCGATTCTTCAGCATCATTTTTGTACCAATGAAACTCGTAATCCCATGAATATGAGCTTGGAGCCATATTTGAGTACGTGCATGTCAAATCCTGCCCACTAGTTGGATTTTGAGGCGAAATAATGGCATTTCCTGCCAGAACATTTGAGGATAGAAGTATAACTATCAATAGAGCTACAAATATCCTGATTTTCTTTGGCACCCCCATTTTAGTTTAGATTTCGGTAAATAAATAAAATTTTATAATTATTTAGGCAATTCATAGCTAAATGCTGCATAAGGCTTAAATCCTGATTTTCCGCCTGAAAATCTCCTGTCAATTCCAACAAATAATCTGCCCCTGCCAAATTGCCTCTCGCCGCCAATTCCTAAATTTAAGGCGTTCCACTTCAACCCATCATCTATTCTTGCATCTGCGCCTTCGTATAATACTTTAAAAGTAACTCTATAATCTCTGCCTATTTTAGATTGGACTCTAAATCTTGCATCATATCCCTGCTGCGCAATCTTATTATTTACACTTCCTCGCTCATCAAACGGCGCAATTCCCGCAATTAATTCTGACATGACGCGCGGCGACTCAAATCTGAAGCCGCCAAGCACCTTTGTGAGTTGCTCTGTCAGGCTTCTGTCACCATCAGGATGGTCCTCAGTTCCGCTGTACCTGTATTTTTCCAATCCCGCAATTACATAAAACGCGAAGTTCCCAATGGGATTATTAAGGAGTCTGTAATCGATCCTTCCGCCGCCAAGCATTGAGGTGCCTGAAAAGCCTCCGGAATCGTAGCTTAAATTATTTTTCCCCCTAACTTCTGTGTTTGACGAGAAATTAAGCTTTGCGAATTGGCCGTAAAATTTCAGCATTGAAACATGAATTCCTATTCCTGCTCCAAATTCGTAGCTGCCTTCCTGCTTTGAAACTGTATTGCCGCCACCAGACCTGTTTACTACTTTGCCTGATGTTGAAACAAACGTTCCAACATCAAATGAAAATGGCGAGGCGCTTGACGTCACTTCGTATCCTAATTTCCCCAAATGCTTTTTCCATTCTTCTTCAAATAATTTCCTTACCCTATCGTCAATCTTGCCCATTTCAGCTTCAAGCTGCTGTGCAACTCTTAGCTGTATTTCTTTTTCCTGCTGCTCTTTAATTAGCTCATTAACCTCTTCATCTGGTATTATTTTTCTGTCGAGTAATTTGCCGCCCCTTAGCACATATGCAACTGCGCCTTCCTCTTTTCCTCCTTTGTTGACTCTCGAATCACCTATTCTTCTGTCGCCTATCTTTATTCCGAATCTGCGCAAAGGGTCATCATAAGTAACTGGGTCTTCCTGAAACAGATCATCCAATAATGTTTCATCTGCGCCATATGGTATTGCCAAAAGCCTTGGAATACCTATAAGCCTCTCCTTTTGCCCCTGCAGCGCCTTTTGCAAGTTTGCAGCTACTGATTGGTGGGCTCGATATACAAATCTGCTGTACTCCTGAAGTATATCAAGCAATTCATTCCTGCCGCTGCTTTGAGGTATGCCTTGAAGCCTGCTCATAAGAGTCTCGCTTGATTTCAAGTAGCCTTTGGCGGAGTTCTCTCCAAGCCCGCGCATGTCTCTCCTAAATGCAAGGAAATCCTGCTGAATTGATTCCATATATCCCCTTACATCTTCTGGCGACCTTTCATTGAAAGTCAAGAATCTATGATATAATGAATCCATGCCGCTTTTTAAGCTGTCAGACATACTAAATGCCAAAGAGTCTCCCAACACAGAAGGGCTTGGATGCTCAATGATGTAAAACCCTGGCAGAACATCTACTGGAGTTGCTGGCCTTATGGCAAGAGGCTGCTGATATTCTATATTTTCTTTTGCTATAAGGTCGTCCAGATTTCTGCGTGCCTTTTTCACAACATCCTTTAAATCAATTGCGAAAACAGGATTGTCAAAATTAGGCTTTTGCCCTGCGCGAGTCATATAAAAATAAAGAATGCCGTTTTCAACTGCAGATGAAAGCAAATCTCCAGGCTGAGGATCTATTCTGGAAAAAAATTCTTCCGGGTTATTCTCATCAAGAAGGTCATTTAGAATGCCCTTTTGGAGGTTGGAAGGCAGCAGAGATCTTTCAGCAACGTATGATAACGCTTTGTAAATATTCCTTTGGTGATTTTTCCTCTCTTGCTCTGTATTGCCCGGACCTTCAACATACTCAATTATTACAGGACTACTGTGCCCCATTATGATGTTTTTAAGCACACCATCTATATTATATCTTTCGCGAGTGTCCTGATTCAGGCCATTTCCCTGCTCTTCAGTGAGCAAGAATGTATTATCTTTGGTAATTTTATATGGTTTGCCCCTTTCCAATACAACCAAGGCGTATTTGGCATTTTCCTTTTTTTCGGGATCCTTTTCTCCCAAATCAACGCTTAGCACATAGTTTTTATCTATAATGGGCTTGTCAGTTGTGCTGAATCCGTCAAAGTTTAGAAGATAAGCTTCCTTATTGGGATCTTTGGCGACTCTTGATAACAATTCTGACAAATCTGCAGGAAGCCTAGACATAAAAGATTTAGTTGTGTCTATCCCTGCCTTATATGGAGACGACAAATCCAGACGCATTAAATAGTTATGATAATCCTCAAATATTCCTTTGGCTAGCCTTTTATTGTTAAATGAAAGCTGCATCCAAATCGGAGCGTCATTTGTAATTCTTTCGGCTTCATCATAAATACTTGGTTTTTTTGGAGGTGGATATTGCACGCTTGATGTGTCGGCAGTAACAGACTTTTCTAAAACATTAATCACATTTTCTAAATAAGCCTTATCAGTATCAGTTGATTTAGCACCTGTATTTACCCCAGTAGAAGTCTCAGCAAAAGCTGGCTTTGGAGTTGAGTTATGTAAAATCAAAGTTATAAGCAATGGCACAATTGGCTTAGCTAAATTGACAATTCTTGACAAAACAGTTTCACCATATTTTCCTCCAGACAGGAAATCCATTACATCTGGCTGATAGGGCCCCATTTCTATATTATCAGGTATGCTTGAAACCGCCTGCTCCAAATCCTGCTGTGAAAATTGGCCCATTTTGATCACATTACCTCTTGAGAGATTCAATTCCCGGGATTTCTTCCTTTGGAGAATACATCTTTGTATGCAAGCCGGAACTTACAACGCTTTTGCCGCCTACTGTCACCTCAACCTTACATCCATATCCTTCAGTTTGATAAGCCTCCTGGCTTGTAAGGTTTTGAATGGAAATTGTGGTGCCTTTTCTGCCCCAGTATTGCCGAACGTCTCTCGCAGGCTTACTATCAAGGTCTGATGCCGATAGATATTGTTCTATCACTGGTTTAGCTTTCTTTGCGTTTGCCGCAGCATTTTGCAGATTTATTAAGTCAGAAGGGTTATTTCCATAGACATACGGCGTGAATGTAATTCTTAAGGAGTTCTCATCTACCACAATAACAGGGAATACGTCTTGAGGCAGTCCTAACCCAGTCATTTCGGAATAAAGAGCTTGGGTCTTTTGGTCTATCCCGCTTGTGACTTCATGAAGTTCTTCCTGTTTCCTCTGGAACTTCCCCTGTTCTTCTTGAAGCCTCGATGCCGCCGTGCCAAGTTCTCTTTCTGTCCTGGCAATTTGGCCCTTTAATCTATTATATTCCTCCCCTGTCTTAAATATGACAGTGTAAATGCCTTCGTGAGATTTTGTAACGGTAATATAAACCGGATTTCCCCTGATTTCCGCTTCAATTGGTGTCGGGCTTTCTCCTCTGCTGACAGATGTGATCATGCCTTCCAAGTCATCAGCATAATCTCCTAATCTTCCCCTGAACCTTCCCTTTACTAATGAATCCTGCGGAACGCCAAATACTTTTATAGGATCCCCGTCAAAATACTTGACATCCGCAACATCACCATTTTTATCAAGTATTGGAATTCCCGTAAGCTGCAAATTTGAATTAATGCCGTATGCAATTAAAACATCGGACTGCTGAAGCGCCCTGTTCCTTGATTCGTCTGTGCGCCTGGTATTTTCTGTTAAAGAACTCAATGCAAATTCTAAATCATCGAGGCTGGTTATCGCTTTTCCATATTTATAACTTAATCCTGCCCAGCCTACAAGCGCTGCGGCTGTAATCCATACTGAATTCCTGAGAGCCCTATTTCCCGATATTTTTCTAATGTAGCTGCCCTTTGCCGCTTCCATTGCTTTCTGTTGCTCGATTAGCGGGTGCTCTCTTGCCATTTTATGCCTCCCTCGAACTTGCATATGTATTCATTGATTGCGAGTGCTGAAGCATTACACCAGCAATTTGCTTTGCAAGATGATTTAATCCAAGCCCTAATTTTGCATTTGGGTCCATCAGATCACTAGCCCATCCTTCTGCGTGAGGCACTTTTGACAGGACTCTTGTAATTTTGCCCGTTGAGCCGTATTGATTGGTTAACCTTGAATAAGTCTCGAGAGCAAGTATCGGAACTCCTGCTGTTCTGGCCATATCTGCAATAGTTGTATTTTCAATTATTGGGAAAAATTGAGAATCCTCCAATGTCAATCCAATCTCTCTTTCACTTCTATCCACATCAATACTGTAAAGAGACCCTGCTTCATTTTCTTGTCCTGGAATCACTTTATTACTCGCAATCAGCACACTCTCATGCATATCATGGGGTATTTTCAGTATTCTCTTTGCAGAATTACTCATGCCGGCTCTGCCACTATAAGTTGATAATACATTACTAAATACATCTTTTGCCCAATCGCGGGCTTCCGGCGATAAATTTGCATTGCCCCAATCATAGTTTAGGAATCCTGGGGTGCTTTTGGCGTTTTTCCACATGTCCGCCAATTTTTGATAATCAGAATATGCGATCTTGTATTCTTTTCCGCCCTGGCGCTGCTTAAAGTCAACTAATGCGCTTATTACAGGCCTATAATCATTAGCATAGAACGTGGAATTAAGATAGTGAAGAGCTGATTCTACGTCTTTAACTGCAGGATCAAATATATCATCATAGCTTCTCACTTTTGCAAGATTTATGTGCGCAGGCTGGCTTGTCAAGGCAACCAATCCGTCGTGAATCTCTCTTAATCTGGCGACGTCCTCTCTGGAGACGGGCCCGTATCTTGTTTCAACGCTTTGATTAATCCTATTATTTCTTGCCAGCCCCTGATATGCCATGTTCCTGAACAATTGCCAGTTTTCCGGCTCTGCAAGGCTCTGCCATTTTTTTTTGTCTGATAGAATTGCCCCCATTCTTGACCGGGATTGCATGTCTTGGGACGAATCAAATGCACGCTCAAGCTTGGCAATGGTATCTTCAAGCGAAGAAACGATTGAATTCTCCAGATATTCCAAGGCTTCTGCAGTGGCGGACGGGTTATTGGCTTCAGTTACAAGAACCTTTAATGAGCGGGAAAATAACCATGAATTGATGGCTCCGCCCGCATTGTTATGGTCTGCACCAGGCCCTAGATCAAATCCTATAACATAGCCTTTACCTAAGTCAATAAGTTCCTCAAACGATTTTTTTATATAATCTCGCGGCACTTTGGCAAGGACATGCTGCGGCTCGTCGTTTTTGGCATTCACCAAAAAGAAATTAGGCTGAGCAGTGCCAATACATAAATCCTCAGCTGTTAAGCTGCTGTCAGGATACCAATGGCTTAAGGCATGGTTAGCTGTCAATGACGGCAGAACAAACCTATTAAGATAGCCATCCTGAACTGCTCTTTTTATGGTTTCATAATATTTCTGTGTTACTAACAGGCTCCTTCTATCCGGATTTTTGGAAGGGTCCATTACTAATTCAGCAAGATCAAGCCTGTCGCCTGCAAGAACGCTTATTATACTGGCAGGATGCCCAAAGTAAGATACTATTTCCCCATGTTTTGAAACTTCCAAAAGCCCAAATGTCATGTTGAAGCCATTAGGCCCATTAAGGTCAGCATCAACATAAATGAATTTGTTTTGCTCCTTTAGGAACTCAGCCTGCCCCGGCGTCAACAGCATTTTTTCAGCAATAGGATTTCTTGAAACCCCTGACGGGTTTACCAATGCAGCATATGCTTCTGCATAGTTTTCCCTGAATTGATGACTATACCTCGCTAGCTGATACATTTCATTAAGGGATGTTGTTGATTTTCCTGTCCCTCCTTTTCCGGAAGCAAAGGCAATAACATTGCCTGGAAAATGGCCTATTTCATTAAAAGAAGACAGTGGCGAAGAAGTTTCGGTATAATGCTCCAGAAGGCTTGTTGAAAATAGTGATTTTTCCAACCCTGTTCTTTTCTTTTTTTGCCTTACCTGTGCAAGAAAATCCTCAATTGTTTTGCCATAGGCAGCGGAAAAAACAGACTGCACCATCCCTACAACATAATCTCTCTGCTCTTGAGCATCTTCAGGCAGGGCAGCGCTCTCCTTTCTTAGATTTTCAAGTATTATCCTGCCTAATCCGTCTAAGTCTTTTTTTCCGCTGAAAGGCGAGGCATTTGGCATTTTTGACCTTTATTTGTGATTATATAGATATTTATGTTAATATAATCTAAGTATATGCTCCTTATACAATCAATTGTATATACTCTATAGTAGTACGAAATCCTTTTTAAACTTTTCTTAAGAAACTATTATTAAGTAGTAAATTTTATTTCACTGAGAAGCTTACAATTTACGATAACGGCTTTTTTTGGGCTATTGTGGCAAGTACAGTCGTATAACTCCTGTTGCCACAAAGTCACTTAACCCTAATAGTCTCTAAATTCCTTGGAGCGCTTGTCTCTATCCTGAAATTCTTGTGGATTGAGCTCGCCAAGTCAAGGCATCTTGCGTTTTCGCCGTGGTTTACAATGACCTTTTTGGGCCTTGGATCGCACTTGTTGATGAAATTAAGCAGCTGCGGCCTTGAAGAGTGGCCTGAGAATCCTTCGACAGTATGGACATGGAGCTTTACCTGCATTATTTCCTGGCTGCCCCCAGCCTTCATTGTGAACTCCCTTTCCCCTTTTTGTATCCTTCTTCCCAATGAGCCTTCGCCCTGGTAATTTACGAAACACAATGAGTTTTTCGGGTTGTCTGCAAGATGCTTTAGATATTCCACTGACGGCCCGCCCTGCAGCATGCCTGACGTTGCAAGTATAACGCACGGCCCGGTCTCCTCTATAATCTGCATCCTTTCCTTCTGGCTTCCAACCCTCTTGAAAATCTCGTGCAGAAAAGGGTTGTGGTCCTTGTGAAATATCAGCTTCCTGATTGAGTTATTCAGGTATTCAGGGTAGGCGGTGTGTATTGCTGTGACATCCCAAACCATCCCGTCAATGTAGACTGGAGTCGGCTGCAGCCTTCCGGTCATTATCATGTTTTCGATGGCAAGCATCACTTCCTGGCTTCTTCCCACCCCCAATGTCGGAATCAGGACCTTGCCGCCTCTCTCAATAGTCTCTTTAGCTATGCTCATCAAGTCATCATCAGTTTCCTGCCTGTTTGGCATCAGGTTTTCCTTTCCGCCATAAGTCGACTCTATCATCAAGGTTTCCAGCCTTGGAAATCTTGTGACAGCAGGATCAAGCAGCATGGTTCTTCCGTATTTCTGGTCTGCTGTATAGAGAAGATTATGGAGGCCGTTTCCTACATGCATGTGCACCATAGCGCTGCCAAGGATATGCCCTGCATTGTACAAAGTGATCCTTACATCAGGAGTTACATCAGTGACTTCCTCATAGTCTATTGTTATCGTGTGCTTGACAAACTCCTTGATTTGGTCCATATCATAAATAGGATCCTTGCCTTCTGCCCTCTGTATCTTGATGTAGTCTATCATCAGCAGCGCTGCAACATCCCTTGTCGGAGTTGTGCAGTACACAGGCCCAGTGTATCCAAACTTGTAAAGATAAGGTATGAATGCGCAATGGTCTGTGTGGGCGTGGCTCAGTAAGACTGCGTCAAGCTCATTGATGTCGAACTCAGGCGCTTCAAGATAAGGATACGGCTCGCTGTCATCAGCCACGTTGATGCCGCAGTCCAATAAAATCCTGGATTCAGGCGTCTGCAAAAACAGGCAGCTTCTTCCAACCTGCCTTGCTCCTCCAAGATAAGAAAGCCTCACCCACTCATGCTTCTTTTCTCTCAGCCAGCCGTCATAGATCCTATGCCCGACTTTGTCAAGAAATTTTCTCCTGTAATCGCTGTTCTGGTACAAGACTGCCCTTATATCCTCTATCAGCTGCGATCTTATAGCGGGCTTTCTTCGTATAAGGGGGACCCACAATGTTTTTGCCCGTATGTCCCTTAAAGTGCTGCCCTGCTTTCCAATGGCTATGCCCGGCTTGTCAGCTTCCACGATGACGCCGCTTCTCTGGGGGTCAAAGATGACATTTCCGATGCCTGCCTCTTCCGGGATTATTGCCCTTATTTCCTTCTCAGCATCCTCCACATCCATGGTAATGCTTGGGTCAGGCCTCAGCTCCACCCTTTTCTTTATACTGTCAACTACCCTTTTGATTATTCCGTTGTTGTTAAGGAAAAAATCCTTGTCCTTTGTGTAAAGCACTATATTGGCAGCCTCAAAATTGACATCGCTTATCTTGTCAGCTGGCAATTGCTTTAGTATTTCTCTGGTAATCTCGTTCATTATATCCCTTTAAGAATATTGATAGCAGAAATTATACTTCAATCTTCATTGAAATTTCTTTTGAAAACACCTTTTTCACGCCGTCTTTTGTTATTGTGAAGATATCTATGCCGTTTCCTGACGCTATATCCCTCTGGACTGCCGCATTGACTGACTTTGCAGCGAGCTTTACACCTTCGTCCACGCTGATGCCGTGCTTGTACAGCGTCTCCAAAACGCCGAATGCCATGACGCTTCCCGAGCCTGAAGATATGTAATCATCAATAAGGGCAATGCTGCCGTCAGGGCTTATGTCATAAAGATGAAGCCCTTCATTGTCTCTGCCTCCCAGCACAAAGTGAGAGACCCCCACAATCATGCTCATCCTTCTTATATTGCCGTAAACAAAATTGGCAAGCAGATTTGCAGCTTCCTTGACTGTCGTAGGCTTTCCTGTCCTTATCTCCTTAAGCTTGAGCTCTGCCCTTAAATACTTGACAAGAAGCTGGACATCTGACACAGTCCCGGCCACCGTAACTGCGATGCCTTCATTTATCTTGATGACTTTCTCAAATTTCTTGTAGGCGACAAGATATCCTGATGTTGCCCTCTTGTCTGCAGCTAAGACAATGCCTTCATTGCAGACTATACCTACAGTTGTTGTGCCTGTATTGACCTGTTTTTCGTCCATTTTTAATAATCAATAAAAAGCTTAAGAAGCCTTGATATAGCAGATAATATGCAAGTAATATTTAAATGTTTCTAAATCCTGAGATTGTTACCTTAACTTAATCTTCAGATAGACCGTTATCTGCGGGCGCTT
>CAYVTQ010000017.1:0-28024 GCA_964454865.1 uncultured Methanosarcinales archaeon | reverse complement strand
TACCTAACCCTAAAATACCAACAAAAAAATGAAAAAGCCGGAAAAATAGTTATGTGGGCAGGAATTATACTTTATGCTTTGTTTTATTTAGGGTATTTGTTTTTGTTGTTCTTTTTTAGGTTTACGGACTTATAAAATAAGTCAATATCTGGAAGGAGTTAATTTGTAGAAAGATAGTCAAAAACAGATAAAAAGTGACAATAATTTTTAAGCGAGACGACCATGGAGGCAAAAAACTTCCAGTATTTTTAACTATCTTTAGAAATACCTAAAATTTTTAAGCCGATGACATATCTATATATAAAATGACCGAACTTTACAATTTTCAATTAGAATATGAAAAGTTGTGTAGGGTAAAACCAGATGAGTTATTAAATGTTATAACTAATCTTGGACCATTATTAAAGAAAATTAAAGGGCTTGGTATCGAAACTAAATTTAATTTTTATTTAATAAAAAACAACCATAATATTATGGATGAAAAAGGATTTTTAGAGTTTTTAACGAAATATATCCCTGCATATGTACTACCAGAAGCAGCTTTTCAAAAAATAAATCCGAATAATCTGCTACAGAGATATAGGGAATCTGTAGGCAAATTTGTAAGAAGTAATGAAAATACTGGGGAATTTGGAGAGTTATTTTTATACTGTATGTTAGAAGGTCAAGAAAAAGCAGTACAACTTGTAAATAAGATGAGATTAAAAACATCTCCTAATATGCATTTTCATGGGGCTGATGGTCTTCACTTTAAAAAAGATAATGAGAGGAATATCCTCTACATAGGAGAATCTAAAATAAAAAAAGATTTTGTTCAAGGTAGTAAGAAAGCATTTGAATCACTAGAAGCTTTAGATGAGGATATTAAGAAAAAAAATTTTGAAGTTAGTCTAATAAGGGAAAACATGAACGATTATATTCCAGAAGAGTTAAAGAATGAAATAATCTCTCATCTTGACCCTTGGTCAGAAAACAAAGTAAATTTTGAGGAGAGATATGTAGTTTTTTTGGGATTTTCTCATCAAGAAATAGAGAACATGGAGAAAAAATTTAAGGGTCAGGAATTATCCGAGGAGTTGAAAAAATATTTTCAAGATGTATTTAATGAAAAAATAAGTCAGCTATTAAGTTCTATAAAAGGTAATAAATTACTTAATAAAAAATCCTTTGATTTTTTTATAATGCCTTTTAAAGATACAGATAAAGCTAAAAAAATGTTTTTGGAATTATTAAATGGTTAAAATAAATGTTTATGATACGCTATGTGAAAAGATAGGGAAAAATGAGTTATTCCTAAATGCATACTCTAAAATTATAAGATATAATTATACAAAAAATGACACAGATAAAATTACTAGGGAAGAAATACAAAAATTGCTAGAGACTGCAGGTATTTTTTCATGCTCTTCTGATATAAAATATATGGATGTAGCCTATAAAATTATAACTTTGCTATCTGAAAATTTTTCAAAAGATTATGATGGGATAAATAGCATTGTCCAATATTTATTAATAAGAATGAAGCAGTTTTTATCTGTGCGAAAAAATGTCAATGAAAGCCAAGATTTTTTCTCAATGTATACTGACGATACTTCTAAATTTAATCCTTTATTGTTTGCCGATATTCTTCTAAAGAAAGAAATATTTAGGTCATCTTCTAAAGTCGAGATGGGATATTTTACTGAATTTCAAAAAGAAGCATATGACTTATTATCCAAGAAAAAAAGGCTTACATTAGTAGCCCCTACATCTGCTGGAAAATCTTATATTTTTACCCAATATCTAACTGAAGTTTTTAATAAAAATTCTGAATCTACTATTATTTATGTTGTGCCAAGTAGGGCTTTAATTTCTCAAGTCCAAAGAGACTTCCATCAAGAATTTGCAAAAAATAATATTAAAGATATAAATATTATGACTTCATCATTATTTGCAAAAAATCTAGAATTTAATAATGTTTTTCTCAAAAATTTGTTTATATTAACCCAAGAACGTCTTAAAAATCTATTATTCAAAACTCCATTTAGTAAAAAAATTGATCTTTTGATTATTGATGAAGCTCAAACCATCTCTAATAAATCTAGAGGGATACTTCTTGAAGAAGTAATTGAAGAAATTCTTAGAAGAAATCCAGATACCCAAACAGTATTCATAATTCCTAGGGCAATTAACCCTAAGAAATTTGGTGAGATGTTTAGGATTACAGATCTTATACCAGTTTCTACTAAAAAATCTCCTGTCTCTCAAAATTTAGTATTTGTTAATATTATTGATGGTAAATATCAAGTTATACTTAACAATCCACAATTACTAGAAGAAGTCAAGCTTCTCGAGGGCACATTAGAAAATGAATTATTATCATCTGAAGAGAAAAAGGCTTGGTTTGTTAATAAATTTCAAGGAGATTCTGATATAATTTATTGTAATAGCCCTAATGAATGCATCACTTCGGCTTTTGATTATATAAATAAAATTAAAACACCTGACTACACTCAAGAAGAATTAAAAGAATTAAGAGATGCTATATGGTTTTTGGGAAAATATATCCATAAAGAATTTTATTTAATCAATCTTCTCTCTAAGGGTGCTGGATTTCATTTTGGAAAACTTCCTAGTATTGTAAGAAATACTGTTGAGGACTTGTTCAGAAAAAATATAATAAAAAAACTTTATACTACAAGCACCTTACTAGAAGGCGTAAACTTGCCAGCTAAGAATATATTTCTATATAAACCATCAAGAGGTGGAAAAGGTTCAAAAGGATTAGATGAAATTAATTTTTGGAATTTAGCTGGTAGAGCTGGTAGAGCAATAGAAGATTATTCTGGGAATATCTATTGTTTAAATGTCTTTGAATGGTTAGATTATAAACCTAAATCTGAAGATTTTTCACACGAGATAGAAAGTGCTATGGAAAGCACTATAATAAAGTACAACCCAGATTTAATTAAGTATTTACAAAATCATTTATATCAATTGAAAGGAGACCCAATAGAACAAGTAGTGACAAGATTTATTATACAAGAGATTAAAAGGGGTGATAACTCTTTTATAAAAGAATTAAAATCTAGAAACATTAAATTAGATAAAATAAATTTTGAAGAAATTAATTCTCTTGTAAAGGAAATTGCGAACCAAATAAAAAATTCACCAATTAAATCAGAAATAATAGAAGCTAACTCACATATAGACCCAAGAAAATTACTTCAATTGTATAATGATATGAAAAATGATAATTCTCTTGTTATTATCCCCTCACACCCTTATCAAGCAGGATTTTCTAAATCCTTAGAACGTATTTATGAGATAATTTGGGAAAGGTTTTTACAGCAAAAAAAACCAACACCAAAGCATATGGCCTTCTTAAGTCAGCTATGGGTTAAAGAAGTTCAAATGTCTGATATAATTGAAAATCAATTAAATTTATTTAAAGTCTCTACTAAAAAAGATATAAATAACATAATTAAAAATACTTTCTCTAATATTGAAGAATATTTACGATTCAAATGTAAAATCCATTTGGAAGCTTATATA
Source organism: uncultured Methanosarcinales archaeon (assembly GCA_964454865.1). Lineage (GTDB taxonomy): Archaea > Nanobdellota > Nanobdellia > Woesearchaeales > GW2011-AR4 > JACOZO01. The sequence continues at coordinate 24,490 of CAYVTQ010000017.1, read as the reverse complement.
GACATCTTAACAATTATTTTAGAAGAAGAAAACATACCTATTACAAAGATACGTGAAGAATTACCAAACTATCTTGAAATGGGAGCTTGTACTAAAAATACTTTAATGTTAGAAACTATTGGGTTATCCCGTCTAAGTGCAATAACCGTTTCTAACATTGTTCCAAGAGATTTTAATGATATTTTAGAATGTAAATCTTGGTTAAAAAAAGTGTTTACTGACAAATCAAAACACAATGAGATTCCTAATATAATACTCAAAGAAATTCAAAATGTCTTTTAGTCTAGAATAAATTATTAATACAATTAAAAATACTGGAAGTTATTAATCAGAGGAAATAAATACGCTAACTGTATTTATGCGAACTTTTCTACTTCAATTCCAATCCTCTTCTGCGGCCGTTCCAGCCTTTTCCTATATTTACTTATGCGTCTCCCTATTAATATCACCCAGCACACTTTCCCCTTTCTCTGTTATCTGGAAAAACTTATTCTTCCTTCTTTCAGAAGTCAAGCATTCAATCAGTCCTTTCCCTTCTAACTCTTTAAGCGTTGTGCTAATATGGCTTATAGGAGAATTGATCATTTTTGCCAACTCTGTGGGAATTTTGTTCTCTTTTCTCAATTCTGTCAGTATTCTAAATCTTAATTTTCCACTCATAACGTAGCTCATTAAGTCCCAATCCATGATCACTGCCTAGTTACAACTATATTTAAACTTAATTACATATTATAGTAATAATGTTATAACTAACATTAAAACTGATTTAAATTCACTGAATTTATGACAAGTGCGAAGAGAGAGGTTATACATACTATTTTCTCTAAGTTAAAAGTTGATAATCCGGGCAAGAATGTTTATTTTTTTAATAATGAGAAGGTAAAGGAGTTATCTGGTTCTGAATTTATGAATCAGTTTGATGCGACTAAGTTTGATTCCAGCCACCTTCTTCCTGAAAGTCTAAGAAATGAAGAGTTTTTTATAGTGCATTTGGGTAAGGGTAACCATGCTTTTGTAAAGGGAAAGGGGTATCATGATTTCGAAGAAGTTACCGATATTAAAAAATGGAAAATTACAGAAAGTGTTATTGATAATATTAGTGATAGCGAAGCTCAATCCGCTTCAACTGCTTATAATGAAGGAATAATCCAAGATTTCATTTTTGAAGACCGAAACAAAAAATTAAAAATTCATACAGCTAGAAGATCTAAAACTTCTTATAAATTTATAGTCAATAACGAAGAATTATTTACTGATGGGCTCCAAATAGAACTTGATGGAATTTTTGAATCAGAAAACACAATAGCTACAGTTGAAGTAAAAAATGTTGAACATGATGATTTTGAAATTCGTCAATTATTTAATCATCTAAAATATTTTGAAAAATTAAAACAAGAAAAGAAAATCCCCAATAATTATATAATTAAAACTATATTTATTGTTAGGATAAAAAAGGGTGCTAATAACTTCTTTAGATTATATGAATACAAATTCAATGATAATCAAAGATTGAATTCAATTGAATTGGTCAAAAGCAGGCAATATAATATTATAATTTGAGGAAATATTGCTCATTTCTCCAACACCAAAACAACCTCTTCCCTTATATTTCCAACACTTGATTTCTGCAATTTCCTGCTTATAGCAATATCCTTTTTAAAGCCAGTTCTTAATGCAATATCTTCCAGTATTTTGCCATTAGGAATCTCTATATATTTCTCATCTATCTGAAAATGATTATTTCCTATAATAATTGCTGCTTTTGCTCCTTTCTTCAAAACTTTGTGCATCTCCTTTAAAGCGTACAGCATATCTATAAAGAATTTATAAACCCTTAATGCTGCATCTTCTCTTTGCCCCTTTTTAAGAAGATTTACAAACTTCTTGGCTTCTGGAGATATATCCAAAGGATCATCTTTTTTCCCTTCAATAATCTCTAATAGCTCTTTTTTATTATAATTTTTTCTTGGATTACCCATCATATTTCTTTCAAGATTATCCATATCATCAACTAATTTTAGCAGAACTAGCTGTGGATAATCATTTTTTATATAATCCAAAGCAGTAGAATATGGTGGAGAGTTTATAATTCCAGTTATAGTTTCTTTAGCTATCTTCTTAATATCCCGTGTATCTTCTGTATAAGTTTCTGAATTGGCTGGCTTAATCTTAAGCAGGTCATTTAGCTTATTAAATAAATAAATTCTTAAGTATAGATTATTTATTCTTTCAATAAAAACTTTTTCAAAATCATTTTTTGTTCTTCTCGCTATATCACTAATAGCCCCGCTTAGAGACAATAATAAGAACTCTCTGATATTTTTATCTTTAATAGGGCTTATCAATTCTCTGGCAATTATTATTTTTTGGACTGCCAATTCCTTATTTTTGAATCCATTCTGGTTTTTAATTTCCTCCAATGCTATTCTCGCTTCCTCCTTAATTTTTTCAGGCTTTAGACTATTTTCAACTAAAAGTTTTTGTTTATTATTTGCATTAATTAAGCATTTTATCTCTTTTTCAACCACACTGGAATATTCATTTATAGCTTTTTTTAACTTATCCAACGGCACCGTTATAGAATTGCACTTTACATTACTCATTAAAGCTGATAATGGATTTATTTCCACCCCATAGCTATCCAGGCCCAAATATTGAGCCTCCACTAATAAAGTTCCGCAACCTGCAAAATTATCCAAAACAATCCCTTTATCTTCCGGATGAACATAATTCAACAAAGCCCTAACCATTTTGGGATGAAATTTGCCTTTATAGGGATGCATGTAATGATTCAGATATAAGGAAGGTTCTTCTCTGATTGCAAAATAGTCCTCTAATCTTTTGCCTATAGCCATACTTGAAGAAGCTGGAATTCTATATAGCTGCTTTGTTAAATAAGAGAATAAAACTTCACAATTGCTATCTATTTCTTTTTCATTTCTGCTCAATTTTGAAATATACTCTGATTTTTCAAGGAAATATTGATTGGCTATAAGCCTAAATAAGACCAAATCCCCAACTTTAAAGAATTGGACATTCTTATCAAAAACTCCATCTGGGAAAATTTCTTTTAATAACTTTGCTGGCTCTTTTTTTGAAGATGTAATAACAAAAAGCTCTTTAGTATATGCAAGCCTTTTCACTAATTTGTTAATATTATCTAAATCATTTTTTTTCCCGAAATAACCTTGTATTCTGCCATAAGGAAGCTCATTGATTATCATGTCCTGTATCCTTATACCATCTATGCAGAATTTTTTTAATGGTTCAGTAGAAAGAACATCCACAAAATTATTAATCTCCACAACTTCGCCAAATAAACTCCGGAGTTCTAATTTAGCGAAATCCTTTGCTTCATGCTCACTTTTAATATTATTAAATAACTTAAAATAAAAATAGTTCGTCATTATACCCCCTTAAGAGTAATTTTTGAGAGGTTTATCTCTTATAAAAGCTTTATGATTATGAAGAGATTATTCCATAGTCCTCCCCAATTCTCTTCTGCGGCGGATTCAACCTCTTCTCTATAATCCTCAAATACTTCCCCTCCTTCTCAATCCCAACACTATTCCTATTAAGCATCTTCGCAGCAACAGAACCTAAACAGAAAAGCTTATATATTTCACCCTACTATTTTCGTAGGTTATTATGAGAATTAACATCATAGAGATTGATGCAGAAACTCAGATAAAGATTTATGAAAAGCATGGCGTATCAACAGAAGAGATAACAAACGTGCTTAAAGAGAATGAACCGATATTTGAAAAGACAGGCGGAAATCAGATTATGGCAATAGGCTTATATGGAAGATATATAACGATATTTTTTGAATATAACGAAAAGCGAAAGCAAGCAACAATAACAACAGCATACCCAAGCAGCAAAAAGCAAATAAAGCATTATAAAAGACGGAAAAAGTAGTTATGAGTTATCATCGCAATGAAAGCGTCTAAACAGGATATAAAAGTAACATTTGGAAAACAGGCATTTGAGCCAAAAGCAATGTACTGCATCAAGTGCGACAAAAGAATGCAGAAAAACAAGCTGGAAATAGATGTAGGCAGCGGCATAAAGGTTGATATAAATGGATTTAAGTGCCTTGAATGCGGAAAAGAAAGCTTTGGACTTGCTGAGGCCAGAAAGCTTGACAGGGCCCTTATCACGAAAAAAATATTGGCAAAGGATTTTATTTTTAAGAGGAAATTGAGTTTTGATGGAAATAATTACATATTCCGGCTGCCGCAGGAATTAACTCAGGGAAAACATAAGGAAGTCAAGATTCTTCCGATAGAGAGCAACGAAGCATTGATTCAATGGTAGGTTTTAGGATCTCATAGTTTCTATTTCAGCATTCTCAAGCGTTTTCTGCGGCGGCTCCAACCTCTTCTGTATAATCCTCAAATACTTCCCCTCCTTCTCAATCCCAACACTATTCCTATTAAGCATCTTCGCAACCGCAGAAGTCGTGCCGGAACCCAAAAAAGGATCCAAAACCATATCGCCTTCATCCGTGCATGACAATATAATCCTCCTAAGCAATTCCATAGGCTTCTGCGTTGGATGCGCTCCTGCCCATTTCTCGCTTTTCGGCGTCAAGGGAATCCACCAAACGTTTCTTGTCTGCTTTCCTTTTGGGTTTATTTCATCATAAATCTTGCCTTTGGTGTCTTCATAGTTAAACTTCCACTTCTTCCCGTTGCCGTTCTTTGAAGCCCAAATCAGATGCTCTGTGCTTTCTGTGAACATTCTGCAGGTTATATTAGGCTGGGCATTTGGCTTGAACCAGACAATGGAATTATTGATTTTAACATTCTCAATATACTGCAGAATAAATCCCAGCAGATAGATGCTATGGAAGGTGCCCGAAACCCACAAGCTTCCGCCAAATTTGAGTATTCTGAGGCATTCTTTGATCCATCTCTGGCTGAAAGAAAAATATTCGTCCTTTGAAAAAATATCCCATGCTTCCTGCATTGTAATGTGTTTGCTGTACTTCCATCCCAATCCCTTCTTCTTTGACATATTGTAAGGAGGGTCTGCAAACACCAAATCAGCTGATTCAGAAGGGATTTGAGGAAGAATATCGAGGCAGTCTCCGTGATAGATCTTGGCGTAAGCCTTTTGCCCGGAATAAGCCTTAAATCCAAAATCCATTGGATCTTGAGGACCTAAGGCAAGTGGTATTTAATAGTAAGTTACGGAGTTTGGTAACGGGTTACAGAAGATAGTAACATTAATCTCTTATCCTATACTTTCCTTTTCCTAAGAACTGCAGTATTCCCCTGTCCCTCAATATCTGAAGCTGCTGGCGTATCTTGTCTTTTATGTGGTAATTTTTTGGATGGCTTTTGGCAAATTCATCCTCCAACGAATAAACCTCATTCAATCCAAATTCTTTATTCCCAATTGAATGCACTGCCCTCAGGACATCAGAAGTCCATCCCCTCTCCTCTAAAGGCGAATGCTGCATGAAGCTTATTTTTTTCCATTGCATAGCTATAGCTTCTTTGCTACGTAGGGCTTTATTTTCAATGATTTTAATCTTGCCTTCCGGTGGAATTCTTGATAAAAGTATATTGCAGCCCACCCATCCTGCCCTTCTTGCATTGCTGGAAAGTGGCTTTCTTTTTTCTATAGCGGACTCCGTGAAAAAGAAAAAAGGCACTAAAAACAGATTGTTTATGAAATAATCAAGCCCGTAGTTCATAAGCAGGAAATTTGGCCTTTGATTATTAAGGATAGAGTTTATCATCATTCTGTAAGCCCCGTCAGTTATTTTATTTCCAAAATCAGCCTTCTGGCTTTTTAGCTGAAATTGCTGGCTGCAGTTCGGGCATGAAAAATCAGAAATAGGAGTATTATTTGGCAGCTTTGCAATCCTATTATTGGAGCAGACAGGGCAGAACATATTGGCGTTCATCCATTGCTCCGTCATAACCCTTATTCTTTGAGAATTGCTTTTGTAATTATCAAATACATTCTGATTATACATAGATAATTTCATTCTCGATATAAAATTATTAGTATTAATAAAGTTTATTGAATGAATTTGGCTAAGTTTTTGAAAATGATCATCTTTAAATATATCTTCGATCAGATTACATCCGACTGATTATGAGTTATGAAAATATGGAATCAATCGCCCTAGTCTATGGTGAAAAGAAGCTGGTAAAGGAATTTCTAGAATCATTCAACTGGGACAGAATGCATGATGACGCCCCTATAAAAGCAATTCTAGTCAGAGGAGACATGAAAAAAGACCTAAAACACTTCATTTGGAAAGGAGACTAAAAAAATGCCAAAAATCTACGAATCAGAATTTGAGCAGCACGCATGGCTAAAGGTTGAAAAGAAGGGAAATTCGCTGAATATCTATATTGGAAGTGACGGGTGGTTCAGCCCAATTGGAGCGCCTAAATACAGAAAAATTGCAAAAATAAATTTCAAGAAAATAATGCCATGAAACTCCTCGCAAAATAAAACCTTTATTCCTTTTACAAATCAGAAAGGAATTAAGGGACACTCCGAAAACAAGCAAACTGGGAAAGTTAAGCAAGAGAAATTTGATTCTTGGACTGTATGACGAAATAACAGGAAAAAGATACCTTAAAGATTCAATTGAAATACACAGACTTGCTATGAAATTCTACAATGCCTACAGGCAGTTCGGAGGCATTCGCAATTGGGACCAAACAAATATTGATGTTGATTTTACTATTGTTGCCTGTGCCAGCTTTTATAGATTGGATATTGTGATTTCAGATGACCAGAAAACACTGCTTGACAAATCAGCCTTAAAAGCCTACAAGCATATTTGCATTAAAGAAGGAGTTTGGCATCCTAATTTTTGGAAGTATTCTGACTTGAAAATAAGATATAACTTTTAGCTGGTTGTAATTCTAATAAACTCTTTAATTTCTTTCATAAAATCAGGGTCTTTCTGGGCTTCTTTTATTGCCTTAATCAATTCGCCGCCTTTCAATTCTGAAGCTCTTTTGCTTGTTTTCATGCCTTAACGCTTTAATGGGGCGGCTTATTTAAATTTTTCTGATTTGTCAAAAAAATAAACGTTAGAATTAGAGAGTTTCTCCTGCTCCAGCCTTTTCTTTATTATCGGCAGATACCTCTCCTCCTTCTCAGGGCATCCACAGGCTTCATCTCAATTTTATTTGAAGCCAGCTTGAATCTTATGTCAAATTCGTCAAAAAATCCCCTCAGCCCTATAACTGCATCATTTTCCTGCCTTGGCTCTTCTTCTGACAGGACAAGCACGGGCACAGATATTCTTTTTGCCAGCCTTCCGCTTCCAATTTCAATCTCCACGGCGCTTTCATACACCGATGCTTCTTCCTTAAATCCATAAAGCTTTGACTTTTCTTTGGACAATTTTAAGCCAAGAATTACGGCATGCCCCCATGTAAGGACAGTGATATCAGCTCCACTATCGAGCAAAACAAAACTATTCAGAAATCTTGTTCCATTAATGAATTTGACAGGAATGACCGGCCTGTAAGAATAGCTTCCATCTTCCAGCATCTCTTTTCTGAACTTAAAAGACAGCATCTCATAGGACCCTGAATTTGTTTGATACTTTGGTTATAAAAGCGTCAATTAAGTTTTTCTTCTGCAGCTTTTGATTTAATTTTACCAGGTTCTCATCGCTTTCAACAACTTTAGAGTTCCAGACAGCAATCCATTTGCCTGCAAATTCTTTTAGATCCTGCTTTAAATACCATTCATAATCTTTGTTCATTTTGATCAGGTACTGCAGTAATCTTATGGATATTTAAGCCTTTCGGGAAAAATTTACTGAGTTAAAGCATCGAAACAGGCGCGGGCTTCGAAGGCGAAAGCTTCTCAGTTGTTGTCGAGGCAAAAGCCAGGATGATCCAAATGTCCAGCAGAAGGCAGCTTTATTTTCCCTATATGCACGTAAAATCAATTTGACAGACTTGAAGAGATATAATTTAGTCTAGTCTGCTAACAATCAAAACGCCGCCTCACCCTCCCCATAATAAACCTGATTATCCTTATCCCAAAGCATTGCCCACAATGCGCTTTCCTGCGATATGGAATTTTATTCCCAAAGCAAACTTTAAATACCCCCAATCCCAAACTTCAATAATGAAAAATAGAGTTATTTTCCTTGCGCTGCTTATACTCTCAGCAAGCCTGTCCTTCGCGCATGAAGAAGGCACGGAAAAAGAAATCTTTCCGCTGAAGAACTCAACTGCGGCATGGATCGGGACGGCATCACTGGCGCTGTTCTTGATAATAATTTTTATTTTTAAGAACGGACTCAGCAATACCAATAAAAAAATAATCTATTCGCTTCTTGCGGTAATAGTTTCCATGATAACAGTTTACTTTGTTGTCACAACTATCCACATTAATGTAATCTCCGAAACAAAAGGGCCCGTTCACTGGCATGCCGACTTTGAAGTCTGGAAATGCGGCGAAAAGACAGGATTAATTGAGCCAAAAGGGCTTTCAAACAGGGTAGGTACTGCTGTCCTTCATGAGCACAATGACAACAGGATTCACGTGGAAGGGGTTGTAGTTGAGAAGGGAGATGTTGATCTTTACAGTTCCTTCAAGGCTGTTGGAGGGGTTCTAGCGAAAGGCTATTTCATGATGCCGACAGACGAAGGAACGCTTGAAATGCGAGATGGCGAATCATGCAACGGCAGAGAGGGAAAGCTTCAGGTTTTCTTATATAAAATCACAAATCCCGATTCATCAAAGAAATGGATTTACAGGCAGGAAAAGCTCCAGGATTTTGATGAATATGTATTGTCGCCATACAGCAACGTTCCACCGGGAGACTGTATCATAATTGAATTTGACGCGGAAAAGGAATCCACGGATAAAATATGCGCCAGCTACATTGCGGCAATAAGCAGGGGTGAGCTGAGTGGCAATTGAGGCATACCTTCCCACATTAAGCGCAGTTGTAATCACTGCTTTAATTGACTCAATCAACCCATGCGCAATAGGTGTTTTAATCCTCTTAATCTCAGTAATGCTCGCGTTCAAGACAAAAAAAGAAATGCTTTACTACGGCTTTATGTATATTCTTGCAGTATTTGCGACATATCTTCTTGCCGGAATAGGCGTTTTGTATTTCTTGAGCACAATACCCATATATGTGAGCGAATATATATCAATTGCAGTCGGGGCATTGATAGTGGCTGCAGGGCTTATTGAGATAAAAGATTTTTTTTGGTATGGGAAAGGAATAACTCTTTCAATTCCGCCTGAAAAGGCAAAAAGAATCCATGAACTTACAAAGAAAATAACACTGCCCGGAGTTTTGTTCCTTGGGGTGTTTGTCGCTGCTGTTGAGCTGCCGTGCACAGGCGCGCCCTATCTTGCGATACTTGCCCTGCTCTCGCAGAACTTTGACACGGCCGCTGTGCTGATGCTAATCTTATACAATATGATTTTTGTAGCTCCTCTTACCATAATACTCATCATGGTAAATTTCGGCTTCAAGCTGCAAAATATCAAAAAGTGGAAGCACAGGAACAGGCATTACATGAGGCTGGCGGCAGGCATCACGCTGATACTGCTCGGCTGGCTTTTAATGCTCATGGCAAACGGGACAATAAACTTGAATTGAAAAAACTCACTTGCAAAGCAAGTGAGTTTTTTCCTTATATAAAATGAGAAAAATAAAGAAAAGTACGGCAAAATTGTGCATTGTCAAGAGAAAAGGGCACTGCGAGGCTTATGACGAAAGAAAAATATACAGCTCATGCTATTACGCCTGCAGAAGCTGCCATTTAAGCGAAAAAGAATCGGAAGCAATATGCAGCAAAGTGTGCAGATCAATAAATAAATGGGTAAAACGTAAAAAAGAAGTTTCTTCAAATGACATATTCAATCTTATAACTAGAGAATTAAAAAAACATAACGGGGATGCAGCTTTTATGTATGAGGCGCATCGGGACATTTCATGAGGTGAATCATGGCAAAAAAGAAAGGCAAAAAGAAGACAATAAAGAAAAAGCCAAAAGTATGCGATTTTTGCTGACATGGGCGGAAAAATAGGATACATGGAAAATCATCCTAAAGGCGGCTCAAGCTTAAGAGACATTATTTTAGATTAGTTAGTCCCAATTCCCCCAGTCGTAATTTATAACCAAAAATTTCAGAGAGCAAAGCGAACCGTATAATATCCCATATTATGCGAAGCCACCAACTACAAAGACTTTCGGTTTAACGTTAACAACGGCAACTAACAAAAGTTATATGTACTTTTCAATTTCACCATTCTTCAGCGTTTTCTGCGGCGGATTCAACCTCTTCTGTATGATCTTCAAATACTTCCCCTCTTTCTCATTTCCAATAGAATTCCTGTTAAGCATCTTCGCAACCGCCGCAACCGCAAAAAGCATTTAAAGCCTAAAGCTTGCATACCCTGCATTATGGGTGATTTTAATCAAAATCATTTGGAGGATTACGGGCAAACAGCATGGATTATCCTGAATGCAGCCAAATCCATAAGTGTTGGAAAGCACAGGCTGGCTGAATTCCTCAAAGGCTCAAAATCAAAGCACGTCTCTCATTTGAGCAGCCAGCAGGGATATGGAGGCTTGTTATGGCATGATATTCAAACGATTATTGGATTTATAGAGCAGCTTGAGCAGATGGGATTTCTGAGAAGGACCCAGCCTGCAATTGACGATATTTACTCTGTTCTTGAGCCGACAGAAGCGGGCAGGAAGATAATTGATGAAAAGATAATGATAGGGCTGCAGGCAATTAAAAATGAAAAGCCGCTGATTGTGGGTGATACTGAAAAAATTACGCTTGATTTGTTTAGGAAAGGCAAAACAATAGAAGAAATCGCAAAAGAAAGAAATCTTGCCGTTTCCACAGTTTACGGGCATTTGCACAGGCTTGTCGCAAATGATTGCATTTCATGCTCTGAATTTGTCCCAGAAACCGCAATAAAGCAAATTCTTGAAGCCAAAAGCAAGATGCCCAATGCCGCTAAACTAAAAGAGATAAAGGAAATTCTGCCTGAGAATATATCATACAATGAGATAAGATGTGTTCTGGCAGACAAAAGTATAAGCATAACAAGAGAGTCAGAAGATGAAAATGAAGAAGATGAATTCTGGTCAGGAGGCTCTTTTGCCGAAACAATGAGTTCAGAAGGCATGAAGGAAAAAATGAGAACCTTCCACATGAAGCATGATGAGGAAATGAACTATAACTGCAAAAAATGCAGTAAGAATATCTCTGCCCACAACAAAGACTGGCATGACGGGATGTGCGACAATTGCTTCGATAAAAAATATTTCCCGGATGGGTGACTGCAAAACAGCCCAAATGTAGTCACCTAATACCAAAACATTTAAATATGTAGTCACCCATATACTATTAATGCACCTTGAAAAACGAAATGTTGGAAAAAGAATAAAGTATTTTCTTTCACATTCATACAGGGAAGGTCAAAAAGTCCATAAATTCAGGAAATACCTGGGGCAGGACTTAAAGCAAAGTTTATTGGGAGAAAGAAGGATAATTGCCGAAAAGCTCATTCTTGAAGAAATCCACAGGTACAATATCATAAAAGACCCTCTCCAAGTAAATCTTTCAGAAGAAGAAACGGCAGAAATAAGAAGGCTTGAAGCTAAAATACCATTAAAAATAAGCCATTTGTCAGAAAGCCATTGGAAAAAATTCTCAAAAATATTCACCTACAACACAAATGCAATAGAAGGAAGCAAATTAACCCAGGAAGAGGTAAAAGACCTTCTGGAGAAAGACAAATGGCCCAATAAGTCCAAAGAGGACATTGCTGAGGCATTAGGCGTTGACGAAGCCATCTCATACATACGGAATACAAAAGAGCATCTGTCATTGGAATTGATTAAGAAAATACATAAAATTGTGTTCAAGAATTCAAAGCCATTTGCAGGAAAATTAAGGAAAAAAGGCGAAGAAGTTGTTGTGATGGACGGCAGAAGAAACGTTGTCCATGAGGGCGCTCCGCAGGCAAGAATAAGCCATCTTTTGCGGGAATTAGCAGAATGGTATGAAAATAATAAAAGCAAATATCCGGGATTAGTTCTTGGGGCGGTTGTCCATAACCAATTTGAGAATATTCACCCATTTAGAGATGGAAACGGCAGGGTAGGCAGGATTTTGCTGAATAATATCATGATTAAACACAGGCTGCCCCCGATTAATATAGACTTGAAAAATAGAATAGAATACTACTTGTCATTGCAGGCATATGAAAAAAATCATGATTTAAAGCCGACTATAAATCTTTATATGAAAGAATACAATAAATTAAGGAAAAAGCTGGGTGACTACAAAACAGGGAAAAAGTAGACACCTAAATAAAATGCCAAAAATAATGGCTGAATCGGAAGTTCAAAAATATCATTTCATCCACAAAGAGGCAATAAGAACAGCATATCCAAGCAGCAAAAAACAAATACAGCATTACAAGAGGCAGAAATAGCAGTTGAGGAAATTATCATCATGAAATCGCCTAAACAAGAGCAAAAGGAGCTTAAGGTAACGTTCGGAAAACAGGCGTTTGGCCAGTGTCCAGTGCTATTAAAAAATATATTAAATGAAGTGCAATAGAGAGGAATCCGGGAATCATAATTCTATTATTTTTAAGGCTGATATAAACTAGAATTTTTCCAGCAATCTTTTAAATCCAATCTGGTTTTATCAATGAAATGAAGCTCCTGAAAAACATAGAAGCGGCAGACTTGGCGATTTATGCAAACAAAGCCCTGATAATAGCAGACATCCACATCGGCTTTGAGGAAGCGCTGAACAGGCAGGGCATCCTGGTTCCGAGATTCCAGCTTCCTGACCTGATAAAAAGAATGAAAAATATCTTTAACGGATTAAAAGATAAAAAGATTGAGGCAATAATAATCAACGGAGACCTGAAGCACGAATTTGGGGCAATTTCAGAGCAGGAATGGCGCAACACGCTGAAATTCCTTGATTTTCTTGGGGAATATTGCAAGAACATATTGCTGATAAAAGGCAACCATGACACTATTCTCGGGCCAATTGCAGATAAAAGGAATGTGAGATTAGTTGAGCGGGCGGAATTGGGGGAAATTATGGTCTGCCACGGCGATAAAATTCCTGAAGGCATTAAAAAATACAAGACAATCATAATCGGGCATGAGCATCCTGCAGTTTCAATAAGAGATAATATGCGCGCCGAGACTTACAAATGCTATCTTGTCGGGAAATTTAAGGGCAAAAACCTAATTGTGCAGCCATCTTTCAATCTTGTTACAGAAGGCACGGATATACTGAAAGAGAGATTATTGAGCCCGTTCCTGCGCGGGATTGATGACTTTAATGTCTGCGCTGTTGAGGACAAGATTTATGAGCTTGGAAAAGTGAAGTCATTGAAGCCAATATAATAAAAGATTTAAATAATAGCCGGTACACTCTATTTTGAGATGCAAAAAGAAAAATACATCCTCTTCAGGCTTGAAGGCTGCCCATACTGCAGGAAGGCAGAAGAATACATGGACAGGAAGGGCATAAAATACAGGAAGATAGAAGTTCCGCCTTCCCGTGAAGACAGGAAAACAGTCATGGAACTGTCCGGCCAGCCCACTGTCCCTGTCCTTGTACAGGTCATCGGCTCTGAAAACCAGGACGATGACATTGTTGAATATTTTGAGAAAAAATAATTATTTCAATCTAATTCGCGCACGTGCCTTCCAGCTTATTGCCGTCGCCTGTAAAGCTGTAGCTCGCGCCTGTGCCGCTGTCAGAATAGTCTATGACAATCTCGTAGGAATAGCTGTCTCCTGATTCGCCGCAGTCCTTGTGGGAGCTTATTGACATGTTTTTAGTCTCTCCCGGATTTACAGCCTGGTCTGCTGTTATGACATCAGTGCCGCCGATCCTTACATTGGTTACAGTTATCTGGTTTCTGAGGTTGTTCCTCATCTTCATGACATTGCTGTCTCCTCCGCCATCGAATGCATAATCGGTAATCGCAATGTCGGCAGAGCTCCAGTATGCAGCAGACGCCCTTCCTGATGAGCTTCTTCCGACTCCGGGTATGCCGCCAAGCACGCCTACTATAATGAGCGCTATGATGATGACAACAGCAAGAATGATAAGGTATTCTGTGGCGGTCTGCGCCTTTTTGCTAATTTCATCCCTCATTTTTTGAATTATTTACCTAATATGCCTTATATTTAAAGTTTTTGGATTTCTGGCATCAAAAAACCCTTCCTATAAGATATCTCACGATAAAAAAAACAGCAAAGCTTCCTGCCAATACAACCGGGCTGTACCTAAGGCCGTATTTTGCCTTGCCCTCCTTCAATACTCCTATGAACATGCATGCCAGCAGCGATGTCATTATCAGCAGGAAGACGGATATTTTTGCCAGAAAATCAGTTGAGATTGCTATCTCGCCTGCAAGGAACTCCATCCCGAAGCCGGCTGCCGATGCCCCGGTTTTTGCCTGCAGATCAGTTATTATGCCGAGAAAGTGCACCGCTATCGCCATCAGGAGAGGAGTCCCGATAATGACTGTGAACATGATGAGCATCATGTAGTTTTTGGTGTTTGTAGTAAGCTCCTTCTTCAGGCTTCTTGTCTCTGCAATGTCCTTTGAAAGCTCCTCCAGAAGAGCTGCAAGATGGCTTCCTGACTTCATCGCGCTGGTGAACAGCTTCAGTGACCTTTCAAGCAGCTCGGATTTTATCCTCTGCGAAATCTGCATCAATGCCTCCTCAAAAGACTCTGTCCCGAGGGATTTTGCCACAGCCCTGTCAATCTCCTCTTTCAAAGGGCCGAATTCCTTCCTTGAAGATGCCTTCAATGCCTGGAATGGAGTCATGCCGGCCTTCAGGTTTGCGGAAACAAGCTGCAGAGCGTCCGGCAATACAGCTTCTATCCTTGCTGTCCTGTCTTCTGCCTTTAAATACGCGAGCATGTAATAGACTGCCTGCACTAAAATAAAAAATGCCAGCCCAAAAATAAAGTACATTTCCCGGAATCCCATTCCCAATGCCCACGGGATCAGGGAAACAGCTATGAAAACAATGAAAGAGAGGAGAATCGAGGAGCCCAGATAGGAATTCACATCCTCTGCGCTGCCTCCATAGGCTAAAACCCTTGCAACATGCTCCCTGAATGCTTTTGGGCAAACCCTTGCAAAATCCAGATAGGCTCTTTCTTTTGGCTCCATTTTATATCCCTGCCAGCGCCTTAAGCGATATCAGCCTTGTTTTTCCCGACTTGAGCTCAATGCCGTACAGAAGCAGCACAAGAGCAAGGGACAGCCTGATGATGGAGATTATATCAAACCCTATCCTGCTTATCCAGTATGCCTCCACTAAAATCATCAAGGATGAGAATACAATGAAAGTCCTCCCGACATATGCAGCATAGTGAGGCATCACTGTCATGATTCCAAGCATAAGGAATATGCTTGAAAGCGCCAAAGCAGCAAGAATATTGTCCAGAAAATTGCTGTACCTGATATATTTTATTTCGACAAGGACAAATGACAGCAGGAATGCTAAAAATACCATTATGTTTACGGCAAGCCTGAACTTTTGGTACTCCTTTCTGCTCATTCTTGACAGGTTCATTTTTATTCAGTATCTGATTCTGGCGGTTTTCTGCTTTATATGTTCACTATCGGCCTTCTCGACTTCACAAACCCTATGAGGATGTACTGCACTGCGAAATTGGCCATGATGAAAGCGATGAAAATTCCCCTGCTTATGCCCAATCCGGCAAAGCTTGAGAGGACTACAAGAAGCACAGCCCCTATCGTTGGGATTGCAACTGCAAAGAGCATGTATATCAGGCTCCACATGTTCAGCTCGCGGGCGTAGTCCTTTATCCTGCTTTTCTGCTCTATTGTAAGGTCATCGATTATCGCCCTCAGCGCCCCCTTGAGGCTTGCGCCAGCTTTAAGAGTGTTCACAAGCTGCCATGCCGATCTTCTCAGGAATTCAGAGCTTGTGCCCAAAGCCAGCTTTTCCAGGGCCTGCTCAACAGGGACTCCTGCGTTGATGGCCTTTGCGGCTTTTTCAAATTCCCCGGACACAATGCCGTAATTGGATTTTGAGATATTTACAAGGCAGCTGTACAGAGATATGCCGGAGCTGAGCTGCAGCAAAAGATCTTTGAGAGCAAAGACCAGATTTTTCTCCAGCTGCTCAGCCTTCTTGCCTGCTGTTATTTTTGGGTATTTTATAAGGGCCGTAAACATAATAAAAAATATTAAAAGAGAATACAATGCGCTTTCCGGCAGGGACGAGCCAAGCAGGAGCAATAAAACGAAAAATGCGGCGAAATAAATTATGCCGTTGAGCAGGATGCCTGCAAAATATTCTTCCGGGCCCATTTCTATGCCTGCCAATTCAACGTCATACTTTACTCCGGCAAACAATCCTGACAAAGAGCTTCCGATGCCCATAAACGGCTTTGAGAGCTTACAGCTGATTTTTTCAGGGATTATCATCAGGGGGATTTTTTGTGTCATTTTGGATTAGTTTTTTCATTTAAGTGCTTGGTTAGATAAATAAGCCCAAATGGAATTCCAACGGGTAAAATAATATTTAGAAGAATTGTGGAAAAATCATACGTCCTATGAATAGTGTAATTTATAAATAAGAAAGCAAGATATATAGATAGTATGGTTTTACCATGTTTGTATTTTTTATCAGAACTTCTAAAAAAATTTATTATGAGATATATAAAAAATGGAACAAATAATAATGTTATGATATCACCCCAATTCTCTTTTATCAATTCTTGAATTGTTTGTGGCAGTCCGAAATCTGCTCTAGGTGGAATGAGGATCTGAGCAGCAGAAATTAGAAATAAAATACTAGCCATAACAAAAAAATAAAGTGCAATTATTATATCTAGAATTAATACAGATATTTTTCTTTTTGTCATTTTAGAACATCAGAAATTTTCTTGTTTTTGCCCGCGGCATCTGCAATGAGATTCGGATTCTGGTAATAAGCGCTCATTATCCTGCCGACCTCGTTTATGTCCGCAATATTATTTTTTGACAGCCAGCTTAGTATGCCCTGCTTTTCCTTCAGGTCCTTCCTGATTTCCTGCGGAGTCATGCCTGTGTGGAGATTGAGGTCTTCCATGACCCTTATGCTGTCGTTTGCTTTCTCGAAAGTGTCATTTCTCGGATGCCACCTGTAGAGGTAATTGACCTGGAGCTCTTCCTGGCTCCCTGACAGTATCTCGGCAAGCTCAAGAGTCCTCCTCATACCCTTTCTCCTGTCGCGGTACTGCACAAGAATAAGCTGCAGCGCCTCAATCTCTGTTTTGGGTATCTGGATTGGAGCTTCGAGAAGCCTTCTTTTCGCCTGCTCCACGGTGTCCGCGTGTATTGTTGTATAGACGCTGTGGCCCGTGTGCATTGCCTCGAACATGGTTTCAGCCTGCTGCTTTCTCCTTACCTCTCCCACTATTATCCTGTCAGGCCTCATCCTCAATGACGAGACCATGAGGTCGAGCATAGTGACTTCGCCCTGCCCTTCCGGATTGGAGTTTCTTGTAGTCAGGGGCACCCAGTTCCATTCAAGGTCTTTCGGCAAGGTTATCTCCCTTGTATCCTCGATGCTGATAATCCTCTGGTTGGGCGGGATGAATGAGCAGACTGAGTTAAGCATTGACGTCTTCCCTGAAGCAGTGCCTCCGGCTATCATGACATTAAGCTCATACTGCACTGCCTGCCACAGCAAAGCGGCTATTTCTATGGAAAGAGTCTTTATTTTCGGATCCACAAAATGGACAGGCGTCCACGGGTTTCTCGCGAACTTCCTTATAGTTATGGTGTTGCCTGACGTGGAAATCGGGAACAGCGTGCTAGAGACCCTGTCGCCGGACAGAAGATGGGCATCCATCATGGGATTAAGCGTGTTTATCTCCCTTCCGGCCTTTCTTCCTATCTGGGAGGAAAGATTGTAAATCTCATTTTCACTGTCCAGGGTCGCGCTTGTCTTGCACCAACCATGCTTCCTGTGGTAGACGGAAATCGGCTGCTTTGAGCCGTTGACCACAACTTCCTCAAGCCAGCTGTCAGCCATTATTATGTCAATAAAGCCGAGCCCGAACATCCTGTGCAGCAGCACGCCGGAAATAATGTCTTTTTCATTGTCCTTGATCTCGGGCATTTTAATTGACACTACCTCTTTTATCTTGATGAAGAAGCCTTCCTTCAGCTTGTCAGCCTTCTCGCTGTCCGCAGCCTCAATGTCAAGAGGCACTTTGCTGCTCATGCTGTCTGCTATCTCTGCCATCATGGCTTCCGTGGCCCTGCCGAAAACGGGATTTTTTATCTCATACAAAGGCACATTCTCATTATCTGATTTGAATATGCTCACGACAGCAGCCACTTTGTCAGCATTGACATTGTATGATTCTACCAGCGCTTTCATTTTATAAAAACCGCATCCTTTCCATCAGAGTATTCCATACATTTTCAGGATGATTATTAGCCCTATCAGGACAGCAAATGATATTGAGCCGAACACAATCAGGTTGAGCTTCTTGTTTTGAGCCCTGCCTGATGACTTATGCCCTGCCTTCCTCAATACAGGAGAGCCTATCGGTGGGTAATAAAGCTCAGCCATTTTGTGCTTGTGCAGTATTTTTCCAAGCTCCTCAACCCTTTTTGAGTCTATTTTCAGTATTGTGGCGATTTCCGAAACCGCCATGCTGCCGTATTTCATGACAACATCATGCATCTTGTCTATATCCGTCTCTATGCCGATGCCCTGCCCGCTTTTTTCCCTGCCCTCTACTTTGTCAAGAAGCCCCATTTTTCATTGCGCTGTCCATTATATTTTCATACATCCTGAATTCCTTTGATTTTGAGAATCTTGATATCTCCTCTTTCGGCAGCTTTCCGAGCAGGCTGTCGATAACAGGGCATAATTTTTTTAAGTCGCCATTGAAGCTTTCAGGAGGATCCTTCACCAGCTTTCTGTAAATTTCAAATTCAGATGAGGACGCGAATGAGGAAATCTCATGCTCCGGGAGCTTTTCCAGGAGATTATCAGCGATTTTAAGAAATCCAGCTATGTCGCTTTTCTTCTCATTTTTCCTGCCTTTTATCACAGTTATTCTTCTCGGCGATATCCTGCTCCTGAGCATTTCCTTCTCTTCCTGCGTGATATCTGCTTTGTCATGCCTTGATATCACTACAGGACGGACATGCTCCTCGGATTCCTTTATTGCCGACATCAGCGAATGCCTGCCGGATTTCAGCATGAAATGCAGCACAAAGACTGAAAGAATTGACACAAGAATGCCTGCCAGAAGCAGCATATAATTTTTCAGCATGAATCCTGCCATGCTCATGACCAGTCCGGCAAAGAAAACGACTTCATCAACCACTTTTTTCTCAATCTTCGGCTTTTTGCTGTGCTCAGGATTGTTTTCAAGCCTGTAGCCCTTCTCTTCCAGCGACTCCTCAAGCATCTTTTTAGCCAGCTTCCTTGCCTTGTGCTGTATGAAGAAGTATATGATGACGACAAGGATTATGTAAACAACGCCCGCTACTGTATAAACCAAAACATTATTGCTCAAATCCAGCGCCATAATAAACCCCTTTTTTAGACCAGTATCTACCTAAGCTGCCTGTATAAACAATGTATATAAAGTTTTGGATTTTCTGTAATTATCTGTTTCTGAATTTTTACAATTCATTCCGCCGCTTTGCGACAATTCTACACTCGGCGGAATTTTTACTAACATTAAAATTCCGCCTCGGATTTATCTCAATAGTTTCAATAAATTCGCGAGGCGGAGCGTGTGGCAGACAGCGACGCCTCGCACCAGATTGCCGAAGGCGGATTGAAAATTATTATAGGAAATGGTTGGTATAACATATAATCATAATTTTAATCCAATCCAAGTGCATAGAAATCTTTTTATTGTTTGGTTGATGCCTTTTTGATTATGAAAGTCTACCTTGACATGGTTAGGCATGTGCTTGAGAATGGCGTGAGAAAGGAAAACAGGACAGGAGTGGCGACTTTAAGCTGCTTTGGGTATTTCTACAAGGTCAATCTGCAGGAAGGGTATCCCTTATTGACTACAAAGAAGATGTATTTCAACTCAATGCTGCATGAGCTTTTGTGGTACCTGTCAGGGGAGGCGCATATAAAGAATCTCAGGAAAGTGACCAAAATCTGGGATGCTTGGGCCGATTCCGAGGGAAGGCTTGAGACTGCTTATGGGAGGTTTTGGAGGCGCTATCCGATGCCTGAGAAAGGCGCTGAAGGAGAGAATTGGGGCAGAAAATGGACTAAAACTGATGAAGAGACCGGACAGAGGGTTTTTGACCAGATTCAGTATATTATTGACACATTAAAGGAGATAAAAAAGAATCCCACTACCCCTAATCTAAGAAGGATGGTTGTTGTTGCGTGGCATCCCGGCAATGCAGCGGAAAGCAAACTGCCTCCTTGCCATTACACTTTCTGCTTTAATGTGATTGGCGGCAAGCTTAACTGCCACCTTACACAAAGGTCAGGAGATATTGCCCTAGGGATTCCATTCAATCTGGCCTGCTATTCGCTTCTTACTATGATTTTAGCCAAAGAGACTGGCTATGAGCCTGGAGAGTTCGGGCATACAATAATAGACGCGCATATCTACGAGAATCACATTGAAGGGCTGAAAGAGCAGCTCAAAAGGGAGCCGGGGCAATTGCCTAAGATAAAAATTGCGGACAAGCCCCTGACTGAGCTGAAATTTGAGGATTTTGAGCTTGTTGGATATAATCCTCTTCCCCTAATAAAGTTTGAGGTGGCTGTATGAGCATAACAATCATCTGCGCAATGACGAGAAAAAAGAGAGTTATAGGCAAAGACAACAAATTGCCGTGGGACATTCCTGAAGAATTGGAGAGATTCAGGGCTTTGACAAGAAATCAAGTTGTGATAATGGGCAGGAAAACATGGGAATCGCTGCCTGAAGAAAGAAGGCCGCTGCCTAACAGGATAAACATTGTCATAAGCTCGACACTTGAGCAGGGAAAAGGATTCTATGTTTTCCCTGCATTAAAAGAAGGGATTGAAAAGGCAAAGGAATTTGGCAAAGAGGTTTATATCATAGGCGGCAGCGGTATTTTCAGGGAAGGCATAAAATTTGCCGATAAAATGTATCTTTCTTTTATAAAAAAAGAATATAGCGGTGACACTTTTTTCCCTGAGTTTGATGAAAAAGAGTGGAAGATTGCGAGAAAAGAAGAGCATGAGGAGTTTGAATTTGCGGAGTATGTAAAAAAATAATCAGGAGATTTAGAATTCTAAAATTATTATTAATGAATTAATGACTTATCTCCAGCCTCTGTTCCTTCTTCCAAAGGAGCTTCCTCCGCTCCTGCTCCTGTCATGGCCTCTGCTGCCAAACCTTCCGCCGTGCCCGCGCTCTTTTCTTGTGAAGAAAACTTTTTCAAAATTCGGAAGCTCAATCTGGTGTATCAGCAGAGAGCGGTCCTCCAGCACACTCCTGAAGTTGTCATGATCCTGCTGCGCGAGCAGCGATATGACCTTGCCCGTGCTTCCCGCCCTTGCAGTCCTTCCAATCCTGTGCACGTAATCCCTGGATGTTTTTGGAATGTCATAATTGACGACAAGAGCCACGTCTTTGATATCAAGCCCTCTTGCAGCCACGTCGCTGGCAATCAGCACGTCAAGCCTGCGCGCATGGAAGTCATCCATGACCTGCTTTCTCTTGTTCTGAGACAGCCCGCCGTGCAGCGGCTGCGACTTGAATCCCTGCTTCATAAGGTTGTAGTTCAGCTCATCAACCATCCTTCTTGTTGCGCAGAACACGATGCTAAGCCCATTCGCCTGATGCTTAAGCAAATGCACGAGCAGGGAGAATTTGTTTCTTGAATCCACATTATAGTAATGCTGCATCAGCTGGCTCTTGTCAACATAGGTCTGCAGCTTGACTTTTACGGGATTGCGCATGTAATGATGGGCAATTTCCATGACTTCCTGGGACATTGTTGCCGAGAACATCAATGTCTGCCTCTCTTTGGGGATAAGGGAAATAATTCTCTTTATATCCTCAATAAATCCCATCTCAAACATCTTGTCAGCCTCATCCAGCACAAGTATCCTGATTTTTGAGATGTTTACCGTGCCTCTGCTTAGGTGATCCAGCAGCCGACCTGGGGTGCTCATAACGATGTCAGCGCTCCTTAGGGAGTCAATCTGCGGGTTTATAGACACTCCGCCGTAAACCTCTGCAATCTTTATATGCTTGTATTTTGAGAATTTGCGCATTTCCTTTGTGACCTGGTTGCATAATTCCCTTGTAGGAAGAAGTATAAGGAGCTGTATTCCATGCCCATGAGTGACTTTTTCCAGCGCCGGAAAGCCGAAAGCCGCAGTTTTTCCTGAGCCTGTGTAAGACTGCCCGACAACATCATGCCCCTGCTGTATCAGAGGAATGGCCTTTTCCTGTATTTCCGTGAACTCTGAGAAGCCAAGATCAAAAATAGCCTTTTCAAGCTCTGGCTGGAGTTTTATCTGTTTTACTTCCATAATAATACTCTATTTAGGCATGTGTTTTTAAATGTTGTTTAAAAAGGCAGCATTGAAAGGGGCTACATCCAAAAAATGGGTTGGCAGCATTACCGCCTCAGGCGGTGCCGAAAAGCTAATCAAGGCTGTCTGTTGCTTTTCGAGCAAGTCGAGCCCATTTATCAAGCACTTAAACAGAGTTGAAGGGGACGCTCCATACGGGACATCAACGATACTGCATCATATACTGTGCTGGGCTCGAAGCTGCCAACCTGAGCGCCGATTTGGCAAGATTCAAAATCTTGCCTCGCTTGTTTTGCGAATTTTTGGATGAAGCCATTGAAAGGTTATAGGCTGCCATCCTAATATGCGAGCATCTTCAAAAATTCTGGCAGGCAAAAATATAATGTCATTAATAAAAATAAAGAAAAATTTATATATAATAAAAATATTAATCTTAATAATGGAGCCAAAATTTATAGGAAAGGCAAAGCTGACAAAGCAGGGGCAGCTTACCATGCCGATAGAGGCAAGAAATGACCTGGAGATAAGGGCTGATTCTGATGTCTATTGGTACGAGCTTGACGGAGTTCTTGTGCTGACAAAAAGCCTTTTAAATACAAAGGAAGTTGCAGAACAGTTATTTAAGATGGCAAAAAAGGGATAAAATGGCGGAATTTGCTGGGTTTTCAAGGCCGTTGGGATTGCTTGCGCTTGCCGCATTAATACCTTTCATAATCCTGTACTTAAGGAGGCCCAAGCCAAAAGACCAGATCATTCCTTCTCTGATGTTCATAGTCCAGGACCAGCAGAAATCGAGAAAGTATTCCTTTTGGAGGAAGCTTGTCCATAACCTGCTTTTTCTGATCCAGTTGCTTGCTGTTCTTGGCCTGGCTGTTTCAATAGCCGCGCCGTTTGCAAGGCTGCCCTACGATGTCACACTTGAAAATACTGTGCTTGTTATTGATGTAAGCGCGTCCATGAGCACTGTGGAGAAAGGGGTTTCTAGATTTGATGCAGCAGTTAAACTGGCGAAAAGCTCCTTAAGCGGCAAAAATACAATAATATTGGCTGAAAATACTCCACTGATAGCGCTTGAGGAGGAGTCTACTGACGTGGCAACTGACATCCTGTCAAAAATAAAGCCCAAGGCAACAACGACCAATCTTGGAGACTCCCTACTTCTTGCAAAAGACATCCTTGGAGACAGATCCGGAAGAATAATAGTTTTCAGCGATTTTGTCTCGACAGAAGGGCCCGACGTGAAAGTTGTGAAGACTGCAGTAAGCTCAAGCGAAAGAATTGTTGATTTTGCAGATGTCTCCAACAAGGCTGAGAATGTCGGCATCATAAAGCTTGAAGCCAATAAGTATACCTCAAAAGTTTATGTGAAGAATTTCAACAATGCCGAGAAAACCATCAGGATAAAAATTTTGAAGGATGAGAAGGAGATAACAAGCTCTGATTCTATAAAAATTGCCCCGAAGTCAATTGAGTCATTTGTTTTTGACACAGTCGGCGGGACAGCAAAAGTTGAAGTGACTCCGGCAGACAGCCTGGCTGCTGACAATTTTGTATATATTGCGACGCCGCCAAAGCTGAAGAACTCCATACTTTTAATCACAAATTATCCAAATGAACCTAATAAAAATTGTCCAAAAGAGAATGATAAGCCTAATATACAACTTGCACTAGAATCTGCGAAAGATATTCAATTAGATGTTGTATGCCCGCCTTCACTATTTGTAAACCCCTTAAATGGAAAAAAATTAGATCCTTTCAAATATGATTTAATAATAACATATAGAATAAATAGTGTCAACAAAGGAGAAGGCATTTTGCCCGGCACATTCAGGGACATAAAGGAGTATGTGGAAAAGGGAGGCAACCTGATTATAACGGCGCAGGAGGATTTGAAGAGCATTGACATGGCGGGG
>CAYVTQ010000016.1:0-28774 GCA_964454865.1 uncultured Methanosarcinales archaeon | reverse complement strand
TTTTAAAAACCACCTATATACTTCAGAAGTGAGAACTAGTTTCGGAATTATACAAATCTCGTAAAACATGCAAATATTTATATAACATGCCGCTACTACTGTATAAAATGCTTATAAAAGACTTGCAGCCAAAACAGGGAAATGTGGACATTAAGCTTGATGTGCTTGAGATAGGCCCTATAAGGGAATTCCAGAAATTCGGAAAGCCCGGAAAAGTTGCCACTGCCTCTGCAAAGGACGAAGCGGGAGCTTCCATCAACCTTACGTTATGGAATGACGACATCAGCAAGGTAAAAGCAGGCGATAAAATACATCTGACAAGCGGCTACGTCAATGAATGGCAGGGCGAGCTGCAGCTGACGACAGGAAGGATGGGAAAGCTTGAGATTGTAGGAAAGGCTGATATCAAGGCAGAATCAAAAAAAGAGATTTTTACAAACATGCAGGGTCCTGAGAAAGATGTAGAGATAGATGAAGAGGACGTTGAAGAGATTTAGTTCTGGTTTTCTAAAAGCTTAAATATTACCTGCATCAGGAAAGTTTATGGTAAACGCAACGCCTATTGACCTGTCTTCTATTGCCTCCCTGGAGCCTTTGGTGGCGCCGGTCAAAAACCTTGTTGGCACGCTTGAAGTTGTTTTGGGTGGAATATTTGGCTTATACCTGATTTTTGCAGTTATACAGGCATACTACGCAAAAAGGAAGGACAAGCTTCTGAGAGAAATTCTTGGCGAATTGAGGAATGTAAGCAGCAGCCTGGGCAGCCCTAAGAAAACAAATAAAAGATGATTTTGCAGCCTATGCACCCAGTCTGCTCAGGGAGTTGCAGGAATCTCTTAGCTGCTCATTGGAAACAGAAGGGCAGACGCTGTAATCCTTGTAGTCTATGGCAAATGTAAGATAGCACGAGTCCCTTCTGCTCTCACCCTGAATCACGCTGCAGATTGACGAGTCAAGCTTTGCCTTTGCAAGATTGGAAAGGCAGTCATCCTTTATTTTTGCATCGCTTATTCTACTGCAATATTCAATCTGCAGGGACGCCTCTGCCACATTGCTGTAGCAGCTGTACTTCAGGTTGTCTGATGCAAAAAAGCTGCAGTCCTGGACAGCGCCGTCAGGATCGTAAGATGCTTTCTCCTTTATTTTATCCAATGCCCCATAAGTTGAAAGCTGCGAATAATCTATTTTTTCCGCTTTTCTTTCTGATGCACGGCAGTCCTGCGCGCACGCCTGCTGCTCATTTGTCTCGCATCTGTTGTTTCCGCAGCATGGCGCAATGGGCTGATTTGCGCATCTTCCATTGACCAGAATATCATTTGTACATTTGTTACTATCATCGCAGCTGACTGGCCTTTCGCACGGCCTGCAAACACCTCCGCAGTCTATTTCGCTTTCATCCTGGTTCTGTATCCTGTCGAAGCACGACGGCCCTGCGGCAGGAGCTTCTCCTTCTCCAAGGACTTTGACAGGCAATGTGGCAATCGCCTTTTTGTCCTCATAGGAGGCAGTGGTTCTTAGGATATAATCGCCGGATTTGGCATCCTGCGGGACAAGGAATTTTGCCCAGGTTGCGCCGAAAGTCTCAATAGCCCTTGTTTCAGTCTTTGTGCTTATAATCCTGTAATCTGCGCTGCTTATCAGCTCATGCTTTATCTCAACATCAAACCTTGCTTCAGACCCTTTGTTGTCAAGCTCCTGTATAAACACCAATTCCCCCCCGGCAGGAGCGCTTGGCGTAACCGGCTGAAGGCTCAAATCAAGAAGTTTTCCTGTAGATGGAGTTCTTGGAGAAAATATGAAGTATGCCCCTCCAATGATTGAGGCAATGGCAAAAACAACGACAAGAATTGTAGCAGGCGAGAGGTGTATGACATGCCTGACTTCAGGGCCTGACGCTTCCTTAAAGGACTGGCTTATCTCAAATGAATCATAGCCAGAAGTGAGAAGCTGCTGCTTTATAGTCTGCGCAGTATACCCCTTTTTCTGCATGTCTCTTATGTATTTTGACAGTCTGGACGGCATGCCAGTCTTATTTTAATAGAGGTTTATATAAGTTTTTGTTTTGGCAGCTTTGTGTAAAAACTCGCCTTGCTCGGGTTTTGGCATCGGCTCGCATTATAGTGTATAGTTCTGGCTTACCAGCCAAAATAGAAAAAGCTGTAGCTGAATGAATTTGAGAATTGATTGTGTATTTTATTTGAATTAACCATTGCACTATGGAAAACTTTATTAATATTTAAAAATTCCTCATTTTTTTAATGAAGGCAAAATTAATTCTTAAGAACGGCGCTGAGTTTGAGGGATTTTCTTTCGGGGCAGGGTGCTCTGTTTCCGGCGAAGTTGTATTCAACACAGGAATGGTCGGCTATCCTGAGGCATTGACAGACCCCAGCTACAAAGGGCAGATTCTGGTTATGACATACCCATTGGTTGGAAATTACGGCGTCCCCGGCAAGGTTCTTGAGGGGGGAATATCAAAAAATTTTGAGTCTGAAAAGATACAGGTGCAGGCATTGGTGATTTCAGGCTATTCATCGAGATACTCCCACTGGAACGCAGAAAAGAGCCTTGGAGAATGGCTTAAGGAAGAAGACATTCCTGCGATTTATGGCGTTGACACAAGGGCATTGACAAAAGTATTGAGGGAGAAAGGAGTAATGTTGGGCAAAATTATTATTGATGGAGGCATAACAGGCGATGGAGCTAATTTTTATGACCCCAACACAATTGACATTGTAAAGGAAGTATCAATAGGAAAGCCAGTAGCCTACAACAAAGGCGGCAAAAAGAGGGTCGTATTGATTGACTGCGGGGTTAAGAACAATATAATAAGAAATCTAATAAAAAGAAATTTGGAAGTGCTGAGAGTGCCTTATGACTATAATTTCCTTAATGAAAAATATGATGGGTTGCTAATATCAAATGGCCCGGGAGATCCAAAAATGTGCAAGAAAGCCATCGAGCATGTGAGAATGGCAATGCAGAGAGATATTCCTATTTTCGGCATTTGCCTTGGCAACCAGATTTTAGGATTGGCGGCAGGAGGCGACACTTATAAATTAAAATATGGCCACCGCTCCCAAAACCAGCCGTGCATCCTTAAAGGCACAAAAAGATGCTTCATAACAACACAGAACCATGGCTTCGCTGTCAACATGAAAACCCTAAGCAGCGAATGGGAAGAGCTTTTTGTCAATGCAAATGACGGCACAAATGAGGGCATTAAGCACAAAAAAAAGCCATTCTTTTCTGTGCAGTTTCATCCTGAAAGCACTCCGGGACCTGTTGACACCGAATACTTGTTTGATGAGTTTGAGAGGATGATAAGATGATAGGATTGATACTTGACCACAACGGCGTAATCTGCGAGGGCGACGATTTCTACAGGGAAAGAAGCCAAAGGATCGCAAGAATATTCAGCATAAAATGGAATGAGGATGTAATGCACTACTGGAGAAAGATATATGTTGATGCATCGCTGGGCAAGCTTCCGCTCGGGGAGTATTACAAAAAATTGTCAGAAGGCCTCAGCGTCAGGATAAGCGGCAAGGAGGACGACATATTCATTGGAATGGAAAAATTGATTCCTGAAATTCCTGGTGTTTTGGCTGAGATAAGGAAAAATCGCGATGTGAAGCTTGTTTTGATGTCAAACTATGTTGACAGGTGGGTGCAGAAATTCCTTGATGATAAGAAACTAAGAAGGTTCTTCCATGCAGTTGTCGTTTCCTCTGCTGTCGGCGTTAGAAAGCCCGACCCGGAGGCATTTAAAATAGCCGCGGGAAAAATAGATGTGCCGCTGAGCCGGTGCATTTATGTCGGCGATTCTGTCTGCGACATGGAAGCCTGCAAAAAGCTTGGCATAAGGCCAGTATTTGTTCCCGGGGAAGAAAGAGATCCAAAGGGATTTCCAGCTATAAAAAGTGTCAGGGACATCCCTTCAATCATAAATTAAAAAGAAATATCCTCCTGTAAATTGGGAGGATTAAAACTTTCTTCTTTTAGAATAGCAGTCCCTGCAATAGACTGGCTTGCCTTCGGTTGGCTTAAACGGAACTTCGCATTCCTGCCCGCAGTCGGAACAGGTTGCCTTGTGCATTTCCCTCGGCCCAAAATCACTTCTGAAGCCGCCGCCTCCTCCTCCTCTGAAGCCGCCTCCTCCTCTGAAGCCTCCTTCTCTCCTGCCGCCTCCTTCTCTCCTATTTCCTCTGTCATTAAATCTTCCCATATTTTTCCTCCTTAACGCATAATAGAAAACTTTGCAGATTTCGCTTATGTCGTCTCTATATTATTATAAAATCGTTATATATTTATAAATATATCTATAGCCTTATGACCCTGACGCTCGTCACGCTATGCGCCCGCTTCAGCATATCGAGAACTTTTTCAGGCACGCCGCTGTCTACCGTTGTCACGTTAAGCGCCCCACCCAAGGCAGAATTCCTGCCGACAGCCATTCTGGCGATGTTGATGCTGTTGCCGCCCAATATTGTGCCTATCTGGCCTATCACGCCGGGCACGTCAAGGTTATGCGTCAGGATCAGGTTTCCCTCTGGCATCATGTCAATGTCAAAATCGTTGATCTTTACAATCCTCTCCTTTTTATCGTCGAAGATTGTCCCGTTTACCTTCCAGCTTCCCCTGTCCGTAGTTATTATCACCCTTATAAGGCTCGCATAATTTTCTGTTTGCGCTGACTTGCTGTCGACAACCTTTATGCTCCTGCTCTTGGCCAGCATCATCGCGTTGACTTCATTCACCGAGCTGCCGCATATGTGCTTCAGGACGCCTTTCACGGCGTAAGAAGTCAGTGCGCTTGTCTCATAATCTGCTATCTTCCCCCTGTAATGAACTTCTATTCTTTCCAGTCCTCCGTCGCTGATCTGTATGCATATGCTTCCAAGCTTCTCTATCAGGCTTATATAAGGCTTTATTGCCTGATAATCCTCGGCTTTTATTGACTGCAGGTTTACAGCGCCGCTTACTATGCCATTGTTCAAAAAATCGGCAACTTGTTTTGCGATGTCAATGGCAACGCTTTTCTGGGCCTCTTCCGTAGAAGCCCCCAGATGAGGAGTTGCAAGGACATTTTCCGTCATAGCAAGCCTGTAGTCTTTTGGAGGCTCGCTTTCCCATACATCAATTGCAGCCCCGGCCACTTTTCCCTCTGCAAGGGCATTATAAAGGTCGTCCTCGCTGATCAGGCCGCCTCTGCCGACATTTATTATTTTCACTCCCTTTTTCATGATGTCAAATTCCTTTTTGCCCAGAAGATTCCTTGTCTTGTCGTTCAGGGGAACATGAAGGGTGATATAATCAGAATTTTTTATAAGCTCTTCCATTGAAACCAGCCTTGCTCCAATCTCTTTCGCAGCAGCTTCAGTGATAAACGGGTCGTAGCCTAAAATCGGGGCATTGAAAGACTGCATTATCCTTGCAACAATCCTTCCGACATTCCCCAGCCCGGCAATTCCTATTGTTTTGCCCCTTATCTCATTGCCCTCAAACTTCTTCCTCTCCCACAATCCCTTCTGCATTGAAATATGGGCTTTGTGGATATGCCTTGACAGGGCCAGAATCATGGCAACGGTGTGCTCTGCCGCCGCATTTACATTGCCCAGGGGAGTGTTCATGACAACAATGCCGTTGTTGGTTGCGCTTGCAACATCTATATTGTCGACGCCGACCCCGGCCCTTCCAACAACTTTCAGCTTTTTTCCCGCCTCAATTATTTTCTGCGTGACCTTGACCCCGCTTCTCACAAGAAGCGCATCGTAATCCCCAATAATCCATGCAATCTCCTCTTCAGAAAGCCCTGCCTTTACGTCAGCATCAATGCCGTTAAGCCTCAAGATATCGGCAGCCGACCTGTCAATGTTGTCCGCTATCAGTATTTTCATTTGAGCCCCATTATCCCGTCCAAGTCCAATAACAATTCCTCGACATCAGCAACCTGCAGATCCGCCATGTGTGCAATCCTGAAAGTCTGCCCTTTTATCTTGCCGTATCCGTCAGCAATCTGCTTGCCCTTATCATTCAGCTTTTTGTTGGCTTCGCCAATGTCAATATTTCTCGTGTTCCTGATGACGCTCAAAGTCAATGACTCAAATCCTTTCTCCGGAAACATCTCAAAATTTTCATTTGACCACTTTCTTGTCATTTCAGCCATTTCCCTGTGCCTCTTAAACCTGTTTTCCGCCCCTTCTTCCAAGATATAATCCATCTGCTTGTTTAATGCATGAATGTGGGAGATTGAAGGGGTTGAAATGGTCTGCCCTTTTTCATAATACTTCAAAAAAGCCTGCAGGTCGAAATAATGCCCTCTTCCGGAAATTGTTTTTGATTTTTCCAGCGCCTTCTGGCTCGCCGAGAATACGGAAATTCCCGGAGGCAGCCCAAAGCATTTCTGCACAGAGGCAAGGCAGATGTCAATTCCCAGCTTGTCAACTTCTATCTTTACTCCCGCCATCGAGCTTACCGTGTCGACCAGAAAAGTGATATGCGGGTAGTCTTTCATTATTTCGGCAATTTCCTCAACTGGGTTCATCACTCCGGTGCTTGTCTCATTATGCGTCAGGCATAGCGCATCATACTCATTGCCGTTTTTCTCAAGCTCTTCCCTGACCATCTCCGCATGTATCCCTTTTCCCCATTCGACCTCTACTGCATTTGTTTCCTTACCACACTCAGGCATCATCTGCCTCCATCTGTCGCTGAAGGCGCCGCAGACAAGGTTGAGGCATTTTTTCTTTACGCAGTTTCTCACCGCCATCTCCATTAATCCGCTTCCCGAAGAAGTTGAAATGAAAACTTTGTTGCCTGTATAAAGAAGCTTCTGGAGCTTTGGAGTTGCCTCATTAAGCAGCTGCGTGAATTCCCTGCTCCTGTGGCTAAAATCCATCGGCTTAGCCATTTCATGAAGTATTGCAGGCCTTACGTAAACAGGCCCCGGCACGAATATTTTCATTTTTACACCCCGCACAGCGCTCTCATGTCTCAGCAGCAAAATGAAAAGTAGTTTATAATCTCAACAATACATGCAAAGAAATTGGGCGCCTGAAATGAGCATTTGCATTCCTCAATCCGTTCCAAACAGCTTATTTATATTTGTTGCGATTTGCTGCCAGAAATTTAACTGAATTAAGGTTAATCAGCCAAACCTGAACAGCACTTCATCAAAATTAACAATCCTGTTATTCGCTGTCTTTATTCCTTCCATCTCTAAAAGCTCGCTTTTCTTCTTCAACCCGCGGGAGAATCCGTGCAGGTGCCCGCTTGAAGCGACAACCCTGTGGCAGGGCACCATTTTTCTCGCATAGCCGCAGTTTAATAATCCGTTTGGATTCCGGTTCATCGCAGTCCCTACAGCCCTGTATGCCTTTGTCCCGAGTTTCTCCGCCAGAATCTTGTAAGTAGTCACTTTGCCTTTAGGCACTTTCTTTGTCAATTCCCAGATTTTTTCGTTAAAGGATTTCATTTTTCATATGTTAGATAGCCCAACAATAAAAATCTTGCTTTTTTATATGCTGTTTATTCTGCTCAAACAATTGCCGCTAGTTAACTGTTTACACAATACAACCATAATAATTTAGTATTCTGAAGCTTTTTATCATCAATATTCAATCCGCCTCCGGCATATTTAGTGCGAGGCGTCGCTGTCTGCCGTACGCTCCGCCTCGACAATTCTTTGAAAATTTTTGAAATTTTCAATAGCACGCAAATCTTTGATTTGCTTTGTATCAGAATAGTTGAAATAAATTCGAGGCGGAATTTTAATGGCGGTAAAAATTCCGCCGAGTGTATCTTTGCCGCAAAGCGGCGGATTGAATTATATTAATTTCAAAAAGCTAAAGTATTGCATCCAACCCATTAATTTATTAACCCTCTATAATACTTAGCCATTATGAAGCAGACATACTGGAAAACGGTTGATGAAGTCATTAACAGGTCGGATATAGTCATATGCGCCATTGATGCAAGATTTCCAAAGCAGAGCAGGAACAGCGATGTTGAGAGGATGATAAAAAGGAAAGGAAAGAGGGCAATCTATGCTGTGACAAAATATGACATGATTAAAGGCAAAAGGCTGGAATTGGATGGCAGCATGAAGCCGTTTTGCGTGATATCTGCAAAGGATTTTCACGGCATAAGCAAGCTTAAGGGAATGATTATAAGCCTCGGTAAGAGGATGAATATAGAAAGGCCCAAAGTATGCGTTGTCGGCTACCCTAATATAGGCAAAAGCTCGCTGATTAATGCGATAAAGGGCAAGGGATCAGCGGGAATTTCAAGCGAGCCGGGATTTACAAAAGGAAAGCAGTATATCGCTCTAAATAAGTTTCTTTTGATTGACACCCCTGGAGTTATTCCGAGAAATGAAAAAGGCGACCAAAAGCACTTATTGATTTCAGGGGTTTCCGGCAACGTAAAGGAGCCGGACTTGGCGGCAATAGGGCTGATGGAGCAGCTTCCCGGTGTTGTTGAAAGCTACTTTGAAGTCCGCGTAAAAGAGGATAAAGAAGCCACATTGGCAGAAATTGCAATGAAAAAAGGGCTTCTCCTGAAGGGAGGGGAGCCTGACATTGAAAGGGCTGCAAAAATGATACTTAACCTGTACCAGCATGGAAAACTCAGCTAAAATGCCAAAAATAATGCCAAATGCGGAAGAAATTGAATTCAAGGATAATTTTATCGAAAGGTATAAGACACTGACGGACTTTGACGAATTCAAGAAGTACTCTCTGTCATTCTTAAGAAGGTCAATTCGGGTAAATACCCTGAAAATAGCAATAAAAGAGCTGAAGCAAAAGATTGAAAAGTCCTGGAAGCTTGAGCAGATCCCATGGTGCACGGAGGGATTTTGGATTTCCAACAGGGAAAGCGACAGGAGAGACATAGGCAATATGATAGAGCATGCGCTTGGCTATTTTTATGTTCAGGAAGCTGCATCAATGATACCGGCATTGGCGCTTGAGCCAAAGCCTCATGACATTGTTTTAGACATGTGCGCCTCTCCCGGCTCAAAAACAACGCAGATAGCACAATATATGAAAAATAAGGGAGTGTTAATTGCAAATGACTACAAAATTGACAGGATGAAGCCTTTAGTCATGAACCTCCAGCGGTGCGGGGTGTCAAATGCGGCAACGACAATGATGGAAGGCAGATTCTTCAGGAAATCCGGAATAATGTTTGACAAAATCCTTGTTGATGCCCCGTGCTCCGGCACCGGCACAATAAGAAAAAGCCTGAAGACATTGAGAATCTACAATCCTGATGCAATAAAAAGATTAAGCGGGACGCAGAAGCAGCTATTGGAGACTGCATTTGAGCTTCTGAAGCATAAAGGCACTTTGGTTTATTCAACCTGCTCGCTTGAGCCTGATGAAAACGAGGCAGTGGTCAGTTATTTAATCAATAAATATGAAAATGCAAGATTAGATGATATTGACTTGAAGTTAAAAAGAAGCCATGCAGTATTGGAATTTGAAAATCAAAAGTACAATGATGAAGTAAAGAAATGCCTCAGGATATGGCCGCAGGACAATGACACAGAGGGGTTTTTTGTGGCGAAGCTCAGAAAAGAATAAGATTTAAATACATAAGACTGCCAAGAAGTAAAAAAGATTGGTTTTTTTGTGGGGGGTGTGATTGTTGAGAAAATTTATAGTTTGCTTCATATTGGTTCTTTTTAGTGTGGTTATACTCCAGAATGTAATGGCGGCACATGTTTCATGCGGCAACATAGTCGTAAGTGATACTGTATTGGACAGTAATCTGTTCTGCTCGGGGTTTGGTTTGGCAGCCGGAACTGGAAATATTATCATTGACTGTAATGGTTATCAAATAACAGGCTCCGGAGGTTCGGTTGGCATATCAACTAATCAACAGGCTGTTACTATTAAGAACTGCGTGATATCAAATTTTTCAAGGGGTATTACGTTAATATCCTCATCCAATAAGATATTAAATAATACCCTTGTAAGCATGCAAACGGGGATTTTGCTTGAAGGGAATGCGCACGGGAATGTAATCTCCAATAATACCATTCATGCTACGGCTTGGGGCATTGACATGGCACCAATTGGGAGTACACCAAGCAACAACAGAGTGTGGAAGAACACAGTAACTGCTGCGGGCATTAGGAGTCCAACGGCAGGTAACAATACTTTCTGCAATAGCGTTGGAAACCGGTATCTTGATGGCGCGGGAGCAAATAGGGCGCCTCATGATTGCGGGCCGCTGCCCAATGTCGTGGTTTTTTCCATTAATCCTGTTAATAACGGGGCTATTTCCTTCGACGAATCTGTAAATGGCACTTTTTTTACCGGTGCGAAAATATCCGACGTTATAGCAAATACCAATTCTCTCACCTCAACAAAAGTAGTAATAGACAGTACCAATAGGTCTTACTCCGAACGAATCATTTTCTCATTTCATAAGAACATACTATTCGATTGTAAAAATAACGTATTAAATGGCAGTTCTCTTGGTGGACCTGGACAGGCGTCTAACGTCGGAGTGTTTATTCGAAATAGCCAAAACATCAATATCAGAAGATGTGTTGTTGAGCAGTTTCATAAAGGATTTGAAATTTTTGACAATATTGGATCAAACAATAATGTAGACGTGCAGGTGCATGGGAATAAGATAAGAAACAATTTCATAGGAGTTGCTCTAGGCGACACCTACAATTCGGGACTAAAAGGCATCAACATTTTTTCCAGCGACATTGCTGATAATACCTTTAGCGTGATAAACAACCAAGTAGGCAATGTCACAGCCGAATATAACTGGTGGGGATCCATGGATTTGGACAATATTGAAAATACCATAAGTGACAAGAAAGATAATCCAGTTGTTGGGCTTGTTGACATCGTCCCTTTGTTAGACGGGCCCATTTCGTATCGCATAGCCCCAACATCACTACCTCCCAACCTGCTTAGGAATTATTCATCACATGGATTTATAGTGATTCTCGGTATTCCTCCTTTTACATGGGCATTGACCGAAGGTTCCCTGCCGCCCGGCATGACATTCGCGGACGGCATTTTAAGCGGAACACCGA
Source organism: uncultured Methanosarcinales archaeon (assembly GCA_964454865.1). Taxonomy (GTDB): domain Archaea; phylum Nanobdellota; class Nanobdellia; order Woesearchaeales; family GW2011-AR4; genus JACOZO01. Next base: position 17,706 of record CAYVTQ010000016.1, on the reverse strand, counting down.
CGGAACTTGGCAGTTCTGATTTTACCGTAAGGGTTACTGACAGCAATAATATGGCTACCGAAAGAAACTACACGAAGAAGATTGTGTTTAGTTTGCCTGCCCCAACACTTCACACAATAAAATTCGGAACGCTGCCTGTCCCCGGTAGAGTCATACAGTATTTCATTCTTGTTGAGAATGTAGGGGGCACTACCGCACAAGATGCATTCGTTGCAGAGTTGCTTGAGCCGTGGTTTACTTTTGTATCTGCAGACCCGCCACTCAAAGACATCCACGAGGTCGAGTTTTTCTCAGAAGATGTGGGCCACAATGTAACATTGAACCATAGTATCACTTGGAGTATTCATGACTTAGCTCCGGGGGAAAAAATCTTGCTGTCCTATAAAGTGAAACTGGACAAAACTACACCTGTAGATTTTGTTGTTACTGGGCCAGCTTGCAGTGGCAGTGACAAAACAGTAAACAATTTAGTTAAATGCTACAAAGATGTATTGACTAAGTGTAGAAAGACTGCTTTTGGTGCAACGATTTGCATAACCGTAGGCACCCATTTATGTAGAAGATTCGCTGAAGCAGAGGCTGCCGCGGAATCCGGCCCTGATTTTGGTGGCAATTCATGCGATGAAGATAGCAAACCGACAAGTGTACCGAAGGACCCGAATGAAAAACTGGTAGTTGCAGAGAAATTTATTAAACAGGATCAGTCGCTAGTTTACTCCATTCACTTCGAAAACATTGGCAATATCTCTGCACGGGACGTTTTTATCACGGATGACTTAACAGGTAATCTTAACTTATCGACGCTGGAGGTATTAACACCTAATGCGACCTACGTTCCCCTTGGTGATGAACAAACCATTGTTCTTCGTGAAGGGGAGAAAAATATATCTGAAACATTTGGTGATATATCCCTTAACATTACGATAATCGAAAATTGGACTGTAACATTGTCTGGTAGAACTATGTTATGGAGTCTTACTGGCATTGAGCTGCCGCCTAACCAAACGGACAGCGTATTATTTAGGATATTGCCCGTGTCCGGTCTACCATCAGGCACAGAGATAAGGAATAACGCAACCATACAATTCGAGATATTCGAATCACTCACTACCAATGATACAGTGAATACCATAGATGATATTCCGCCAGAATGCAGTATGGATCCATTGCCAAGTGTGACCGGAACATCTCAGATTCCCCTCTCGTGGAGCGGTATGGATGTCATTGGTGATTTAGAATCCTATACTATTTATGTTTCGCGAGATGGCGGTGTTTATACTCCGGCAATTGCGGGCTCAAACGATACGTCGGCTTACTTTACTGGCATTGCAAACTCCTATTACGAGTTTCTTTGCAGGGCTGCTGACACCGCAGGCAATGTTGAGCCTCCAAGCTCTGCTGCAGAAGCTTCAGTATTTATTGTACCTGTTTCATGTGGTAGTGATATAGCAACTAACACAGTCTTGGAATCTGATCTTCACTGCGCTGGCAGAGCCTTAACAATTGCAGCCGATAATATAATTTTGGATTGCAATGGACATAGCATTACTGGTGTTGGTAATAGTGGCATTGGGATTTACGCACAAGACAGAACAAACATCACAATAAAGAATTGCATCATTAAGGATGTATTCAATGCGGGTATAAGGTTTAAATCGACGGACAAAAGTACAGTTTTTAACAATAACATAAGCGGGGTTGATTATGGTATGTATATACACTTATCCACCAACAATACTTTTAAATCAAATACCATCACTAAAACAAATCTTTACGGCTTGTTTTTACTCACATCAAATTATAACGAAGTAACTTCAAATTTAATACAGAATAATGAACGAACCGGTATTGGGCTATTTCTTCAAGCTTATAATAATAAGATATATTCAAATATAATAAAAAACAATACATATTTTGGGATTGTAGTAGACTCAAATTCCAATGCTAATCTATTTTATAATAACTTCTTTGAAAATTCAAAAAATGTTTTTGATGGCAGCAATAATTTTTGGAATATTTCAAAGAGCATAGGAAATAATATTTTAAATGGGCCATTTTTAGGCGGCAACTTCTGGCATGATTATCTTGGAGAAGACTTGGATAGTGATGGTTTGGGAGATACTTTACTGCCTTATAATTCAGGGGGAAATTTACAAAAAGGCGGGGATTTCTTACCTTTAGCCCCTATAACTGTTGTTAGTGATAGCGACTTTGATGGGATTTTGAATGAGGATGATGACTGTATTAATGTTTTTAATCCAGACCAATCCGATATAGATGGGGACGGAACAGGCGACGTATGCGATGCCTGCCCATTGGATTCAGCTGATAGCTGCGATACTGCTGAATCTTCAAGTTCAAACGTCAATGGCTCTGGAGGGACAATAACAACAAGCTCTGGATATGCGCAGGTTACTATTCCGTACGGCTCCTTAATAATTGATACATCGATCTCAGTAAGCGGAAGCAATGAGACTCCAACAACGACTGCATCAATATTCCAATTGCAAACATCAGCAGAACCAGTAAGCTTAATCTATTCCTTTACACCGGAAGGAACAATTTTTGAGGGGCCTGTTAACATCACTTTGAGGTATAATGACAAAGAAGGGTTAGATGAAAGCACTATTAATATTTATTTCTTTAATACGACTACACAGCAGTGGGAAGCCCAAAATGCTGTATGTGATACGGAATTGAATCAATGCCTCATTTTCGTCAATCATTTCAGCGATTTTATAGTCGGGGGGTTTTTGGACAGCGATTTTGACGGCGTAATCGATACAGAAGACTTGTGCCCAGATTCTATCATGGATAATATTAAACTGAATCCAAACCAATATGCGCAGAATATCGGCTTTGGGGCATTTGAAACCGGTCCAAACAATGATCAAAGCTTAGTTTATAATATGGAAGCAACCAGTGGATGCACCTGCAGCCAGATTGTTGGGCGGCTTAATGCGGGCGAAGGCCATTTAAAGAAAGGCTGCAGCCCCTCATTGATGGAAGAATTGACTGGTGTAAGTGCCGAAGCAGACAGAAAGGCAGGTGTTGGGAAGAAGTAAACGAAAATTTTGGAAAAAACTATTTTCTCCTTCTAATTTTTAGATGGATTTTATAAATAACTGCATTTTTCCGGCTTAAAATGATCCAAGCTGCAGTAGCAGGAGACCCGGCAGGATTTGTATCTACAGCCATAAAAATACTTAATACAGAATCTGTTGAAAAAGGAAAAGGAATATCATTTACAGGCATTGGAGAATTAGTGCCTCAAGCGGCAGCTGCAGATGGATTGGCTCATTTTGTCAGGATGGTTGGAAACAGGCAGATCCAAATTCCAAGGGCAGTCATATGGCACCCAGCTCCATATGAAACATATAATCTTTTTGCAGAATTATCTGCTGCCGGATATAAAGGAAAACAAGTTCTGTTGTCTTCCGGATTTGGCCCTGCATATCCTAAATTCAGAACATATGCTGATGATTCGTTTAATCCTCTTATGGACGGATATGTAGGCAGATTAATTGATAGAATTTAAAGTCTTTATCTCTTCTTCTTGCCTGAAACCTTCTTCTTCGCAGCTTTTGCAGGTGATTTTGCCGTTTTTACAGCTTTTTTTGATTCCTTCTTCACCGCATGCCCATTTTCCTTTATTGGAGCAGGATTTGGAGAAGGAGTAATTGAAGCGGCCAATCCGTTTGTCTGCAATCTGTCAATCTGCTGCCTTAAGAAATCAATAGTCTTTGTATTATCCTGATGATTCAGAACACTGCCGCACTCCGGGCATCTATACTCAAGATCGACTGCCCTCTCAAATCCCACGCGAATGCATGCATTTGGGCAGAGATAAAAATTGCCGATATGCTCTTCTTCAACCTTAAGCCTTGCGCTAAACTTGTCAAGTTTTGTTGAGTGCAGGTTCTTCAGGACATCATGGACTTTCTGCCTGTTGAACGTCCAGTAGCTTATATACCAACCTTTCTGCCTGTCTTTTTTCCTATAATAGGAAACAAGATTATGGTTGTAAAGCCTGTACAAAATATTCCTAATCTCATGAATATCCTTGTCAACATCCTCAGCTATCTTGAAATCAGAGATATTCTTCTTGTCTTTTAGATATCTGATTACCGGAATTGTGTCTTCTCCGACAACTTCCCTTACTGTGTCATAAATTTTGTCTTCAGTCAGCTTCATCTTGAACTCTCCTTAAATATTAGCCAAAAAGCAGGCATACTTGAACGTAATTTTATTTTAATGAACCAGTTTCCCCCAATGAATATATCTTCTATAAATGATATTATTGGCAATAGTTTTAGAAGGCTACTGCCTATGTTATGAGAAGCATTTATATAAATACTTTCCCATATTACAAAATAGATTATTAATTATATAGTTAGTACTATATAAATATTTCGATTTCTACCATTTATTTTCAATATTGAAAATAAAGATTATTTCAAGAAATTCACGCTAATCTAGCACCACATTTATGGCAAAAGTTTGCATTAATGCCTGAAGGGGCTCTGCAGTTGTGGCAATATTTTACTTTGGAAAGGGCAATTTTTGCAGCAGAAGAAAAATTGGCAGGCCGAAGATAATGCTGCTTTTTTTGGATATTTGAATTTAGCTGCTGCATTGCTTTTTGCCCTCTCTCCGAAGCATCTGACTCTTTTCCAGAATAAATAATCTTGATGGCGCCAATCAGCAAAAACACAAATCCTGCATAGAAAAACAGCACAAACCGCTCCCTGTTAATCATCCACGAGCCAAATGTAAAGATAATCCCTACAATAACAAACACAATCCAATGCAGTTTGGCCATTTTCCCTCTTTTTATAGTCTATATTCCATTAAAGCGGCAAAGTGCCTGATCAATATTCGTCCAATGTAGGACGAGTAATGCCTCAATAAAGGAAGGATACACATTGAAGTGGAATACCGGAATAAAATTTATGATTATTATATTTAAAAATTAATAAAACCAGTGCCACTTAACTAACTTTTTTATCTTTAACTCCAATCACCTTTTTTCCAAGATACTTCTGCAGCACAGCCGGAACTTTAATGCTGCCGTCCTTCTGCTGGTACACTTCAACAATTGCCCTCAATGCCCTTCCGGTTGCTATTGCAGTGCTGTTTAATGTGTGGATATATTCTTTCTCCTGCCCTTTCTTATACCTTATGTTAAGCCTTGCCGCCTGGTATGCTGTGCAGTTGCTGCAGCTTACCACTTCCCGGTACATCTGCTCGCGCGGCATCCATGCCTCAATGTCGTATTTCTTGGCTGCAACTATCCCTATGTCTCCCGTGCATATATTAACTACTCTGTAAGGCAGCTTTAATTTCTGGAACAAAATCTCCGCATTTTTCAGCAGCTCTTCATGTAATTTCCACGAGTCTTCAGGCTTGCAGAAGATAAACTGCTCAATCTTGTTGAAATGGTGCACCCTGAAAATTCCTCTTGTGTCAATGCTGTGGCTTCCCAGCTCTTTCCTGAAGCACGGGCTCCAGCCAGCCATCTTCTTCGGCAGGCTTTCCTCTTCCAAAGTCTCGTCCATGAACAATGCAGCAATAGGATGCTCTGAAGTCGCTATCAGCAATAAATCTTCGCCGTCTATCTTGTACATCATTGTCTCAAAATCCTTCAGGTCAGTGACGCCTTCATACGGCTTCCTCCTTATCATCAGAGGGGGCTGAATCAGAGTGTATCCTTTTTTTGCCAGAAAGTCAATTGCAAAATTTGCCAGCGCAAGCTCCATCCTTGCAAAATCCCCCATCAGGTAATAGAAACCGTGCCCGCTTACCTCGCCTGCCTTCTCAAAATTGGCCAGCCCAGCATTCTGCAGAAGCTCGCCATGCGGCTTCAGCTCAAACTTGAAATTAGGCTTCTTGCCCCACTCCCTGACAACAGCATTCTCGCTGGAATCCTTCCCTGTTGGAACAGAATCATGCAATATGTTCGGCAGCCTCATTAAATAGAAATCAATCTTGTCTTTTAAGGCTGCAACTTTTTCGTCACTTTCCCTAATTTGGTCAGGCAGCTCCTTGGCTTCTTTTACCTTGGCAGAAATATCTTTTTTCTCTTTTCTGAGCTGGCTTATCTCCTCGGTTATCGTATTCCTTTTCGCCCTGAGCTGCTGGTTTTTCTGCAGAAACTCGCGGTATTCATCATCTTTTTTTAGTAAATCGCCAAGCCAGTCGATCTTTTCCGTATCTCTCCTTTTCTGCAGATCCTTCTTCACGATGTCGGGATGCTGCCTTATGAACCTAATGTCGAGCATATCCTTAATATTTTGGATTTGTTATAAAAAGGTTTCTGAATTGAAACAATAAAATTTGGTTTTATTTTATATACAATCTAAAAGATTATATACTAATATTGGTTTTTTAATAAAATGCCAAATGATGACAAATTTGATATAGGCAGTATTCTTCAAGAAAAGAAAATTTATGAAAAGCTTCATAGTAGCTTAGAAGATCTTCATAGATTTCAAGATAAATGGAGTGATTACACCAAAAAAAAGATTTCTTTGCTTCATAAATTGATAGTATGTATTGATATAAATTATGTTTTAAAAATGTATAGAATATTAAAAGGGTATATGGGAACTGCAAGAAGATTCCGTGCAAAATCTTACAAACAGCACCTGGAAGATGCAATAAAAGCAGTTACAGAGTTAATTCAAAGAGGCAGTGACCAACAAGGCAATATTATAGAAAATAGGATGTTAGATGCTTTAAAAAGCTATAATCTTTATCTCGAAAAACTACATCAAAATATATCAAGACAAAGAGAAATAATAAATTTAATGCTGAAGGATATAAATAAGGGTTATTTGATAGAATTACAAAATTTGATAAGTGAAGAATTCCATTTGATTGGCATAGAAAAGGAATTTCAAGAAACATTAGAAAAAATAGATAGTGCATTAGAAAGATTTACCGAAGAAAATAAAAAACTAAGATTATTCATTTATTCGCTTCACTCTATTCCTCCAAAAGAAAGAGGTTTAGAATATTTAAAATTCCTCAGAAAATGCACTCCTGAGGAAATAACAAAACTTATTAGCTTGAGAAAATCTATAAAAAACACCCGTAAAAAAATTCTGGAATCAATTATAGAAGCCATATCTGCTGCGATAACTAAATTTAAAGATTTTAGGGGTTTGATTTTATATGGAAGTTTCTCAAGAGCTATGGAAATACCCGGTGATATTGATGCATTTCCTATGACGGAAAATGGTTTTACCCCCCAAATGGACGAATTTTTAAATAATTACATAAAAGACTTAACAGGAATTTCTTTTGAGATAAATCAAGTATATGTTAGTGATATTCCCTGCCCTTATATCGTCAAAACGTGGAAAGATGAAACTGCATTCGAACAGGCGAAATTTAGTATCGGGAAATGTATTTCGGACTTGAATCTAGCGTGGTGGAATTTTATAGGGGATGGTAAGATCAAAGAAATTATAAAGGCACGAACTGAGCAAATTAGAAATCCATGATTAAAGAAATTCAATCCCAATTCCATTCCATAACCAAATCCTTCGATGTCCTTTATGTTCTGGAAGGCGCAAAGCCCTGCTCCAGAATAATGGCTCATGAGGATGAATTGCAGGGAATACTCAATTTTTTCATGGAAAACAAGATAAACGCCGTAAGTTCTGATTTCAAAGTCCTGAAGCAAAACGCCCAGAGCAGGTTCTATTCCGACAAGTCTATAAAAATACCGAAAGATGACCAGAGAAAAGGCTATTTTTTTGTTTATCTGTCAAGAGGCAGCCCTGAAACTGCAAAGAAAGCCGAAGCCGAAAACGACCATATAAAACTGGGGCTGGAATTGGGCTACCCTGAATGCTGCTGCGGATTCTTCGCCAAAAACTTCAGTGAAAAAAACACAGATTTGACATTGGCTATCCTAAAAAACTCAGAAGGATTTGAATTTCCGTACTATACTAACATTGCAGCAAGGCATTTTGACATCAGTCTGCTGGGCCATTTCCCGTGCAGCTTCAACTGCAAAAAATCAGTCGAAATGGCAAAAAACAATCTCGAAATCATCAAAAAGCATTCAATTGAATTGGCCAGTATATTTGAAAGGACACTCAAGAATGGAGTTTTGTATACAGAATCCAATGGCATTTTTATATTGAGAGATATTAAAAAAATAAAGGATGTCAATAATAAAAATAGTATTGAAATGCAATTTAATGATGTATTGACTACAACAGCAAATGAGCTGTTCCTATTATTGCAGTCCAATAAAAAATTGGAAATAATCAATAAAAACAAGATAAAAATCAATGATATAACAATTGAAGGGGAAGATAATGGCTTTATGGTGTTTTGTTGAGGCTTGTAATTCTTGCGTTCAACATACGTGGCATTATTTTCTTTTTCTGTTATCAGATTTTAAGATTTTTCTCCAATCTATCCTGTATAGTGATACACCTAATACAGCGCCAATTATAGCGCCGATAAAAAAGCCAAATGGTCCGCAAGAAAGATATCCTTCATCCTGCATAAGATTGTCTATGAAAGGAAAACAGCCATGATTTGCGCCATAAATTAACAAATTATAACCAACAAATATTCCTATAGTCATAGCACCAATAATTGCAGCTAAAAATTGGTATGCAATTTGTTTATTCATACACTAATATAGGATAATCAGGGTTAATAAATTTATCTAGGATTGGAATAAACATTCACCTCCGTCCCATGCACGAAAAACTGCTCTTCATGATTGAGCTTCTTGGGCTTGAACTGCTCGCCATAGACAACCAGTTTTCCTTTCATTTGTTTCAGCAGCTTCCTTTCCAGCCCTTTTTCAAAAGGCGCATCCGGATTAACAAAAATCAGGCCAAATTCCGATAAGTCCATCTCATAAAAATCCGAATTCATGAATCTGCAGTCCAAATTGAACTTATTTTTTATTTCAACAGCCTTATTGAAAAGGTCTTTGTCAAACTCTATTCCGGCAGCATCAACCCCAAACAATGACACAATCAAAACCACCTTTCCGTCTCCGCTGCCCAGGTCAATGAAATTTTTAAATTTTTTTATTTCTATCCTCTCAAACAATTCAAGGACTTCCTCGGCAACAGCAGCCCCCCAGAATCCCTTTTCGGTAGCTCCCAGCGGCAGTTTTCCCTGCTTCAGGAAGGAATTGTAGTATTCTTCGTATTCCTGCTTGATAAGCTCGAATTTTTTGATGTCCATTGTGAAACAAATATAGAATAATATTTAAATAGTTTAGCCAAACAATCTCCAAACGGCCAGTTGCTTATGCGGGGGTTGGGGTATAATGCTATTATATCTCCCTTAGAGCAAAGCCTGGTCAAATGCGCAGGACTTAAGATTTGTTTCCGGCCACTCATGCTGTAAGTTAGAAATCCTGTCGGTTAGTCCGTACGAGGGTTCAAATCCCTTCCCCCGCATTTTAATTAAGAATATTTTTTCATAAAACTCTCAATCTTCCCGTAAGCCTCTTCCAAAACTTTCATATCGGGCAAAAACACACTTCTAAAATGCTTCGTCCCCTCTTTCTGCCCAAAGCCTGAGCCATGCACGACAAGAACTCCGGTCTCTTTCACTAAATCAAGAACAAACTTTTCATCTGAAACAGGCACATCTATTTTCGGAAAAGCGTAAAATGCGCCTTTCGGCTTTACAAGGCTTATTCCTTCAATCTCATTGAGCCTTTTGAATGTAAAATCCCTTCTTTCCCTTAATTTTGCGTTTGTTGCCTTCAGATGGTTCTGTTCTCCTTCCAATGCAGGCTTTATCGCATACTGCGTCGGATAGACGCTGCTTAGCCTTGCCCTTGCCAGCTTTTTGCAGGCTTCCCTGTATTCACTTGTTGCCTCCTGCGGCCCTGAAAATATGCTCCATCCAACTCTCCAGCCCGGGCATAAATAGGATTTAGATAACCCATTAAATGTAATGATAGGAACATCATCAGCCATCGAAGCCGGAGAATGATGTTTCTCCTCATCAAGAATCAATTTGTCATAAATCTCATCTGAAAAAATCACAAGGTTGTGCTGCGCTGCAAGATTGACAAGCTCCTTTAAAGTGGATTTGCTGTACAGCGAGCCTGTCGGATTATTCGGATTTATTATTATAATTCCTTTTGTCTTGCTGTTTATTTTCTTCTTAACATCATCAATGTCAATCTGCCAGTCATTTTCCTCGTCAAGCAAATAAGGATTATACTGCCCGTCAAAGTAATTCACAAGCGCATTGTACAATGGATAGCCGGGCAGAGGCGTAAGAACGTTCTCACCCGGATTCATCAGCGCCCCAAGGCAAAGCATTATCCCTTCTGATGAGCCGTTTGAGATCAGCACATCTTCTTTTGTGATCCCTTTTATCCCTTTTCTTGCAGCTTCTTTAGCAACTGCAACTCTGCCTTCATGCAGCCCCAGAGAATCCCCATACCCTTCCGATATGTTTTCATTTTTTTGTACAGCCTCAACCATGTGCCTTGGCGTGTGAAAGTCAAATTTCATCGGGTCGCCGATATTTAGGTAAAGAATTTTCTTTCCCTGCTTCTCAAGCTTCTGGGCTTCTACGACTAAGTCTCTTATTGCGTATGTTATTTTTCTGGTTCGATTGGATGGGGTTATTTTTTTCATATTTTCAGCCGCCTTTGCTCAACAGCCTTTCTTTTTCTTCTTTATCGCGCTTTTTTGCTTCTATTTCCTTTCTGTAATATCCTGCAAGCTCAATATTATCTTCTTCCTCAGCCCTGCTTAATTTTTCTTCATGCAGCTGAATCTGCTTTTCCAATGATTCGATGCCTTTCATAAGCCTCTTTTTCCTATTTGTCATTTAATTTTCCTTCCAGTAAAGCTATCTCCTTTTTTAATATATCTAATAATTTTTCTGCAATAGTAAGCTGGATTTTTAGCTTATTGATGCTTTTATTGTCTCTTACTGCCCTGTAAACCCCATAAGACTGCTCAAATTCCTGATTCTTAAATCCATTTTTTAGAAGCCATTTCCGGAATAGCTTATTTGAGAATTTCAGCTTATCCAATATGCATCTCATAATAAATATGCCCTTGAGCCTTAATACTAATGAATATAAAACCGAATAAGATTTTAAGTAATCTCCATCCAGCTTATCAAGCTCTATAAACTCCAGATTGCTTTTTATATGCTCTTTTGTTTCAGTTAGGTATTTTTTTAGCGCTTCCTTCTTAATATTTATTTTTCTTAAATCTTCTAATACACATCCATTGATCAGAGGCTCTGCTTCCTGCACGATTTGGTAGTACATTACCGGATATTTCTCAATTGCAGCCTTGAATTTTTCTAGCTGGAATGAAATTATCTCTAAATTTGGCTCTTTAGCATCTATCTTTATTGGTTTGTCTTTAGTCAAAACCACCACATCAACATCAGATTCCTTTGTTTCCTCATGCCTTGCATAAGAGCCGTATAGAAAAACGGAGATTATATCTTTAAGGTAAGGCTCAAGCAGATGAATAATCTTTTCTCTTAACTCCATTCTAGGCTTTTCCGGAAGTATAACTACAACTTCCTGCCCAAGCCAGCCTCTTGGAACCCACACTGCCCCGCCGTTGCCTGACTTTACTACTTTCTTGACTATTTGCTCCTTTATGGCTAGTTCCTGGAATTGCATTGTATAGACAATGTATAGACTGAGGTATTTAAAGGTTTGGGTTATCTGTAATATTAATCTTTAAAAACTAATTAATTCAATAATTGATGAAGTCTATCATACTTTTCAGCCAGTTGTTGATTACCAAGAATAAGTGATAGTTCTTTAGATTTTTGGAAATCAGACTCTTGCTTTTCAATTACTTTTTCCAAAAGTTCACTTGCTTTATGCTTTAATCCAAGTTGATGATACAAACGGCCTGCAATCTCCATATCACCATATTCACTATATCCCAAAGCCGCTCTAAATAACAAAATTTGTTTTTCGCTTTCAGAGGTAGCTTGTTCTGCCTGCTTCATTAATATATTTGATGCTCTCTGTAGACTCAATGACCCTCCATCTTCTATATATAAACCAAATGCCTGCTCTAAATGACCATGCCATTCTGCGTACGAAGCTGCGCGAGCTTTATCTTTTAACACCATTAATTTAATAACTCTATTGATTTCGTCTTCTGAAATTGATTTTCCTAATTTTTCTTTTATGCATATTATTTTTTCTAGACTATCGATTAACATTTCTCTATAACTAGGTCTATTAAATAAAACCCCGTTATATGCTCTATCAAGATTCACATTTGGCTGTGAAATATCATCTATAGTTTTATTATAAAATCCCAATGCTTCATCATAATGGTCTTTAAAAAAACATAATTCTCCTAATTCAAACCATAAGCCAATATCTCTACCAATCTCTATGGCTCTATCTAAATTATTATTGCCGGCAATTACAAATGCCCTTCTGGGATTTTTTAAATATTTAAGAGCTATATCAATAGCAGATTCAACATCTTTAAGATGATGTAACAAAATACTAATAGCATTTTCATATTCGCCTTCTGCAATGGAATTATCAATTTCTTTTCTATAAATATAATCTAAAAATTCTTTATTAAATCTAAGATTATTAAGAAGCTGATTTTTATATCCACTCTGCTCATAGAGTAAAACTAATTCGTCTATATGCTTGGGGTCTTTTGTAATTCCTTTCTCAACTGCTTTATATAAAGCAAATCTTCTAGCATCCTTTGTTTTTAACGAATCTAAAAGTTCCTGAAAAGATAGTGTTGAATCATTAGAAAGGTTATTTTGCACTTCCAGTTCTGTTTTTGTTTTAAATAAGCCAGTTAATCTTTTCATTTTATCATAACAAATTATTTGTTACTAATAGATGATAAAATCCCAATTAAATAAATTTATCCATTTATTTTTCAGTCAAATAAGTAAAATTTATAAATAAAAAGGCAAAATAACTAAAAAATGAGAAAACTGGACTTAATAGACAGGAAAATCCTGTTAGAATTGGACACAAACGCAAGAGCCTCTTTTTCACAAATCGGAAAAAAGCTGAGAATAGGAAAAAACAACGTCCAGTACAGGGTAAAAAGGCTTTTGGAAGACGGTGTGATAAAGAAATTTGTAACCCAATTCTCATTAGGCGCCTTAGGCTTGTTCCTGGGCAAGATATTTCTTCAGCTTTCAGGCTTCACCAAAGAAACAGAAATGGAGTTTTACCAGTGCTTAATTGATGACAAAAGAATAAGTTGGATAGCAAAATGCGAAGGAAGATGGGACTTGATGATTGGAGCTTATGTTGAGAATATAAGCCAATTAAGCGGCATAAAAAAGAATTTTTTCCAAAAATATGAGAAATACATTACATCCTACGATGCTGTTTTTTTGGTGGAAGGCCATACTTCACAAAGAACTTACTTATTGGATAAAAAAACAATGCCGCAAAAAGTTGAGGTTTTTATGGGAGCAAAAAAAGTCGAATTAGACAGCAAGGACAAAAAAATAATTCATTTGATAGCAAATAATGCCAGATTTAATTATTTAGATATTGCAAAGAATATCAACATTAACATTAAAACTGCGCAGAGAAGAATAAAAGATTTGGAAAACAAAGGAGTTATACAGGGCTATGTAACCTTCTTAGACACTAAAAAAATCGGATATAATTTCTTCAAATTGTGCATTTATCTCCAGAATTACCAGACAAAATTCAATTCTTTTCTAAGATACTGCATGGAGCTTCCAAATGTTGTGCATATAATTGAATCTTTAGGCCCTTGGGAAGTAGAGCTGGAAATAGAAACTGAAACATTAGAAGATTTTTATAATCTTACTCATAAAATAAGGAATGATTTTTCTGACATAATAAAGAAAACAGAATCTGTGATAATATCAGACGAAATGAAGCTGGATTTCTTTCCTGAATGGTATTGGTAAAATAAAGAATCTGTCTCAGACCTTTATCTCCATGCATCCAAACTCTTTCTCGACCTTGACATTGTTCTTCTCAAGCCTTTGGATGACTCCCTTCACAAGCAATGGCAGCACAACTGTCGCATCAGTCATGACTTCAGAATATTTGCCGCCTTCGCTCGGATCAAGGAATTTGCCCCACGAAACCCCTTCGCTGTAAGTGCATCCTGACAGCCCGCCCCAATGGACAGGCTCAGGGCATATCCTCACGCCGTAATGGAACTGGCACCCGATATGGCTGTTCTCAGAATTCTTCAGCCTCCCATTCTCCCTTCTTTTGATAAGCTCAAGGTAAGGCCCGACCTGCTGCGCCCAGTTTCTTGGAACTCGCCCTCCTACCGTCAAAATCGCGACTTTCTTCTGCTTTTCCATAAGATTGGTATAATGATCCAAATCCAGGAATGAATCATATTTCAAAATAGGCTTGTTTGCAGCTATCCTCCTTCTCCTGTCAAGCCCGAAATTCAGCCCCATCTCCGAATCAGTGAAAGCAGGGACATAAACTGGAATTCTTTTATTATAGGCAGATTTAAGTATAGCTCTTCCGCTAACATTATTATACAGATACTTGCCAAGCAGATTGTTTATTTTGTAGCTGCAGAATGTTTCATCGGGATCATAATGGCTCAGCACAAGCTTTGTTATCAACTCTGCATCATCTAAATTTTTTTCAAGCTCAATTGTATCATAAACCCGGTTATAGCCTTTCATGTAAAGCTCCTTGTCGCTGAATTTAGGGTTGTGTTTGAAATGCAGCCTTTTTGTGCCTTCAACAAATCCGTGTGCCATTAATGCGCCAGTGCTTACAACTGCATGGACCATGTTCCTGTCTATAAGATCGCAGATTATTGTCCCCATTTTCGCCATGGTCATTGCGCCTGACAAAGTGAGGACGACAAAGCAGTCCCTGTCTTTGGACATCTCATAAAGAACATCAGCAGCCTCCCCAAGCCTTCTGCCGTCAAAAGCAGTCAGCGACATCCCCTTGAGAAGCTCGTCAAAATCGCCGCATGAAGACACATCGAGAGGATTCAGCGGCACAAGATTGTCGGAAAATCCGTCGCCAAACCCGTCTTTTTTTCTTGAGCTGCCGTTGCTTTCGCAGTTTCCTTCCATTTCACATCTCTTTTTGCGGTTTTTAGAATCTTTTTTATAATGATTGAAAGAGCATATATTTAAACTTTCTTTATTTTTGCGGAAAAAATAAATAATTTTTTATAAAAATTTCCTGATTAATTAAATTTTTAAGAATTTTCTTAAAATAAAAATTAATGTTTATAATATTTGGCATATTCAGCAGTCTCCATTGCTCCATTTTTCCTAGTTATGTACATTATCATGGCTTCAAGTAAGTTTTTTGGAATTTCCTGTGAAATCAGGGATAATCCCTTTCTTCCATCCGGATTTTTATCTTCTAAAAATAATCCCATATTTAAAAAATAAAGAATTTTATCTCCTCTCCAATAGTTCAGGATTAATTTTTCAAATTGTTCCGGCGTAGTTATTTCTTGGTATCTTTCAATACGCGGTCCAATGTAGGTATTTTCTTCAAGTGTCAAACCATCAGCATCTACATTTGGATCAACTATTATATCTCCGACAGTGGCAACTCTTTGGAAACTGGGTATAGGTGTCTCAAATACGCGGCGAACAGCATAAAAGCCGTTTCTTTCAAGAATTGGAATCAAATGTTTCACAGTTTTGCCGCAAGTGCCGTGTGGAAATACCCATGGGTGAAAATTATAATTTCCCTTTTCACATTCTGATCGAAAATCCGTGACAATGGGAGTTAGCATTTCAATAACCCTATCACGAGACGCTTCTGCATAATTAGGATTAAGCCTTGCAAATTCATCAGTGAAGTATGGCGCTTCCGTCATAATAGACAATTCCTCACTAAGATGCCCAATATTTCCCATTATAGGTGATAAAGAATCTGAAATGTTTTTTAAAGATTTGGCATAGGTTAATGCAGTATCTTAAATAATAAATAAAATCAATAAATATTAAAACCTGTCTTTAATCTATCTTAATTATGCCCACCGACAAGGAAATAAAGGCATTGTTCAAGAAAGAAACGCAGAAAAATCCGGATAAGTATTATGCGACTTCTGTCCTGAAAAAAGAAGGCTTTGAGAGAAAGCACTGCAAGACCTGCGGAATTTATTTCTGGACAGCCACAAACAGCGATGTCTGCGGCAATCCTGCATGCTCAGGGGGATTCAGGTTCATAAATGACACTCCTGCAAAGAAAAAGCTTGACTACATCGGAGTATGGAAGGAATTTTCAAGACTATTTTCAAAATGGGGCTACACACCGATCAAAAGGTATCCCGTTGCCGCCAGATGGAGAAACGACACTGATTTCGTGCAGGCTTCAATCTACGACTTCCAGCCTTA
Organism: uncultured Methanosarcinales archaeon; assembly: GCA_964454865.1. Classification (GTDB taxonomy): domain Archaea; phylum Nanobdellota; class Nanobdellia; order Woesearchaeales; family GW2011-AR4; genus JACOZO01. Next base: position 1,344 of record CAYVTQ010000016.1, on the reverse strand, counting down.
TGTTGTTTCAGGAGAAGTGGAGCCTCCGGCCAATCCTTTGGTCGTGCCGCAGTTCTGCCTGAGATTCAATGATATTGACAATATCGGAATAACAGGAGCCCATTACTGCGCTTTCGTGATGATAGGCCAGCACGCCTTTATGCAGCCGAAAGACTGGGATCAAAACAAATTTTTCACAGACATCCACAACTGGCTCAAGCAGGGGCTTGGCCTGCCAAATGACGAAATTACTTTTCATGAGGACGCATGGGCAGGCGGCGGCAACTTCGGGCCCTGCATGGAATACTTCTCCCGAGGTCTGGAGCTTGGAAACCAGGTCTATATGCTGTATGAGCAAACACCAAGTGGAAACAAGGAATTGAAATTAAAAGTCCTTGACATGGGGATGGGGCACGAAAGAAATGCGTGGTTTACACAAGGGAAGTCAACAAGCTATGAAACCACTTTTCCTACTGTTGTAAAAAAGCTTTACGATATCACTGGAATAAAAGTTGACAACGGGCTGATGGAAAAATTTCTGCCTTACTCTTCATATTTGAATGTAGATGAAGTTGATGACATCAATAAAGTCTGGAAAAAGATTTCTAAGGACATAGGCGTTGATGTAAATGAATTAAGGCAGAAAATACTGGAATTGGCAGCTTTATACAGCATTGCGGAGCATTCCCGCGCCTTGCTGGTCGCTCTGACAGACGGCGCTTTGCCTTCCAATGTAGGCGGAGGATATAACTTAAGGGTTATATTAAGGAGGGCATTGTCATTTATAGACGAGCACAAATGGAAAATCAAGCTTCCTGAGCTATGCAGATGGCACGCAGACTACTTAGAGCCGTTATTCCCTGAATTAAAGGAAAACCTGAAGCAGGTAGAGAAAATTTTAGGGGTTGAAAAGGAGAAATACGGCGCAGCAAGGCAGAAAGCGCAATCAATTACATCAAAGATGGTGCAGAAAGAGATAGATGAAAGCACGCTGCTGCAGCTATATGACAGCCAGGGAATCTCTCCTGAAGCTGTGAAGGAAGAGGCTGCCAAATTAGGCAAAAAAATTGATGTCCCGGGCAATTTCTATGCAATGATTGCAGAGCTTCACGAAAAGCAGGAGCAGGAGCACGCGACAAAAAAAGAGCATAAGCTTGATCTGCAAGGGATTCCGGACACAAAGGCGCTGTACTTCGAGGATTACTCAAAGCTGAAATTCAAGGCCAAAGTCCTGAAAATAATAGAAAACAAGGTTATTCTTGAGCAGACTTATTTTTACCCGACTTCAGGCGGGCAGCTGCATGACACTGGCTTGATTGAAGGGGCAAAAGTTTCAGATATTTTCAAGCAGGGAAGCGTCATTGT
>CAYVTQ010000015.1:19820-29163 GCA_964454865.1 uncultured Methanosarcinales archaeon | reverse complement strand
TGTCCTTCTTGACTTTGGCGACAAAATCAATCCATAAATCCCTGTCGCCCCGTAAGGTCAAAACGTCTTTTGTCATAGTATTATTGTAATACTAACTACTATATAAATCATGTGGAGGCGTTTGGCGAGTGGGTTAAGAAATAGCTAACCCCTTAGACTTTACAATGTACAAAAATCAGGCATAGAAAGCTTTATATTGACTTTAAGCGATAAAATCAAAAAAAGCGGTGAACAAATGCCAAGTGCAAGAGATTCGTTTAAAAAAGCAGTTGATAGGCTGAATGACTATATAGTCCTTGTCACTGTTGACGCAAAAAAATACCAGGATGCAAACATCCAGATTCTAAAATTTCTTGTTTCAGAAAAAAAAGTTCCGGGAGTGTATGTGGCATTAAACAAGCCATACAATATAATGCAAAGGCTGATGGAGCAGAACAAGATTGACTCAAGGCTGGTGATTTTCATAGATGCCGTGGCTTCGACTGACGGCGGCTCGAAAAAAATAGACAACTGCCTCCTGATAGGCAGCCCTGAAAAATTAAGCGACATCTCTGTCGCGATAGAGCAGGCAGTAAATTCATTGCCGAAAGAGAAAAGATTCCTGTTTTTTGACTCGTTGAACACTCTTGCAGTATTCAACGGCCCTGCAACAGTAGCGAGGTTCGTGCATTTCCTGACCGTAAAGATGAGGGAATGGAAGATAGGGGGAGTTATAATTTCCCTTCAAAAGGATGTTGACGAAAAGCTTCTTGATGGGCTGACTCAATTATGCGATAAAAGGCTTGATCTTGGAGGTGGAAGGTAAAATGGCAGTGTATCTGGGGATTCTGGGGATAACGACAGTGATATTTGGAGTTGCTTCCCTCCTTCTCATATCTAAAGCCAGAAGAAAGCTGTCGGAAGGCTCCATAAAAAGGTATATGGATAATTTCGCGCTCTGCCTTACATTCGTTGTCGTATTTTCAATCTGGCAGACAATAAGGATAATCTTCAACTTTCCGGTTGATTTTGAAAGCGCGCTTGCCTATCCGGAATATTTCTTCCTGATTTTTGCCTATGTTGCGTTTATAATAACAACATACAGGATTGGAAAAATAAGCGAAGAATTCGGCTTTAAGGAGGACGGCAGGCGCATAAAGGAAATAATTGAAAAAAAGAAAAGATGAAAGCGCAAGTGGGAGTGGAGTACCTGATGATAATGGGATTTGTATCGCTTATGGTGGTGCCCTTAGTTGTGATATACTTCACTTCTGTGCAGGACTCAGGCGACGAGATAAACGGCAGGCAGGCCCTCAACATTGCAAGAAAAGTGGCAGATGCTGCTGAATCTGTTTATTATCTGGGAGAGCCGTCGCAGACAACCCTTAAGGTGATGATTCCCCCGAATATCCAGTCAGCCGTGGTCAACAATACTGAGATTATGTTCAGGATGAAGACAAAAAGCGGAGTTTCGGACCTGGTTCAGGTCTCATCTGTAAATCTGACAGGCTCGCTGCCTTCATCCAATGGGATGCACACCATAACTGTGAAGGCGGAATCAGGCAGCGTTTTGGTATCCTACTCTTAGTTTTGATATTCATGCTGAGCAAAAAATCCCAAACCCCTTTGGAATTCATGATACTTATCGGAATCCTGTTCTTCCTGCTACTTCTCATAAGCCTTCACCAGCTTTCTGATGCAAAAGAGGCGGCAAGATACAAAGAATCGGAGCTTGTTTATGATCTGGCTCTGAAGCTGCAGGAAGAGATAAAGACGGCATCATTGGTTGAGGATGGATATTCAAGAAATTTCAGCATACCTTCCAGGCTTGAAAGCTTTGATTACACGTTGACGGCAGATAAAGGTTTCCTTACAGTAAAAACCGGGAATAGCATCTACACCGCAAGGATACCTAACATGACAGGCGCAATAAACAAAGGCATGAACGGGATAAGAAGGGCAGGGGGTGTTGTCTATATCAACGAGTAAAAAAGCCCAGATGTGGTATGCAGATTTTGCCATAAGCCTGCTCATCTTCATAGCCACGCTGACAATTTATTATTCATACTCTGCCAATACACAGAATAGCGAAGAGTCCTCAATGCAGAGCATAGTGAGCGATGCCAAGGCAGTCTCAGCATACCTTGCAGGCTCAGGCTACCCGCGGAACTGGAATTCCTCCAATGTCGCCATACTTGGGCTGACTGATGGCAGCGGCAGGATAGCGGCGTCAAAATTAGAAGGGCTTGATGTCATACCATATGCAACAGCCCGCTCTCTGCTCAATACAAAATATGATTTTTTTGTATACTTTACGGACAAGTCCAAATGCGCAATAAGGATAAAATCATCGGGAGAAAATTACGGCTACGGCCACCCTGATGCTGATTTTGCTGAAGCCGGCGGCTCTGATTCCTGCCCTTCCGATTCAAAAAAGAGGGCATTGAACCTGTCAGGAATCTCCCCTAAAAAAGTTGTAAGGATTGACAGGTATGTAATACTGAATTCATCAATAGCAAATATGGTGATTCATGAATGGGAATGAAAGCGGCTCCATCCAAAAAAGGGGTTAGCAGCCTTGAAGTCGAGCACTTTTGCATAAAACAGAAAAAGAGTTGGAGGGGTTGCTCCATACGGGACATCAACGGTACTTCACTATTTACCATGCTGGGCGAGAAGCTGCTAACCTGAGTGAAGCGAATTTTTGGATGGAGCCAATGAAAAATTACAGGATAAAAATGAAAAGATCAGTTTATTTCACAATTGACGCATTGATGAGCGCAGGAGTGCTCATGGCTGCGTTGATGCTTATATCGTCAGCTTATATAAGCGAAACGAGGCCCCCTTCAAACAGCTTTGCCGCTGATGACCTCCTGATGGTGCTTTCAAATTTAAGAGTGTCAGAAATCAATAACTCCTATGTGTCCAGCCTTATATCATCAGGATATATAACAAAGCTGAACAACACTATCCTTGAGCAGATCGGAGAGTTTTGGGCGGAAGGAAATGCTGAAAAAGCCCGCAATTTAACCAGCCAGTTCATCCAGGATTATATGCCGGCAAGCATAGGATACGGTTTTTACATCAATGGCGATCCTATCGTGACAAAGAACAAAAGCGGGTACAACACTGTAATAAGCAGGAAGCGCCTTATTTCAGGAATACAAAAGAATAGGACAACTGATGGCTATGTATCAAGGGCAATCGCAAAAAAATCAAGGAAAAACAACACTCTTGTAGTGGCCGGCGATGTTATAACAAGCTCCGTGGAGAAATCCCCCAGCGGCAATAACTTCAATGATGTCAATGTAACCTATGATGTTTTTGTTCCGGAGAATTCCACGATTCTCGGCTCTGAATGGTTTATAGAGGCAGCGTGGACAGGGATTGACTTTGACGCTTATATCAACGGAAAGTATGTAGGCTCTGCCACTCCAAGCGATAATGGAAGGAAAAAATTCTCAAATCTCAATTCATACCTGAAAACAGGGCATAACAATGCAACTGTGCTGTTCAATTTCGGAAATGCCAATAATCCTGAGGGAGGTGACGACGGGGCATCTCATTTTATAGTGAACTACACAACCACAGTGCCCAATACTCTCTACAATTTAAACAGGAAGTATCTGGCACTGGTGAAGTCAAATGCCTCGATAAGATACAAGAAGCCGATATTCGCCATAGGAAACATAGACTCCATTAATATAAGACTGAATGTCACCGCCAGAAATGTTTCCCTGAATTATACGCTTAATGGCGCAAATTATTTTATCTCAAAGAAAAATGCAAGCTCCGGCAATTTGACGTGGTCAAGCCAGGAAATTGAAGCTGCATTGAGCAGCAACGGCCATTCCTATTATGATCTGAAAAACAAGTATTTTTGGTTTGTTTTTGACATTGACCAATACTACACAAAAGGAGTTAAGGGCCAGTTAAGGCAGGTAAATCCAAATTCGTACGTAGAAATAGAGGCGTCAAATGGGGAAGTTTACGGAAAAATAGATATAACCAAGATTGTCCCGGCAGCATCATATGCAGCCCAATGCGGCGGAAGCTTCAATGATTTCTACAGGAATCTGACATGGAGATTTAATGTCTCGAACAGCACTTCTCCGCTTATTATTGATTCCCAGCTGGCTTGGCTCTATTCCTCGGGCTCTGATCCTTCCCAACTGGTGAAAGCCAACCAGAACGTGCTTTATCAGCATCCGCCAGGCCCTTTAATCAAAGAGCTGGCGAGATTTGGGTATGCGCAGGAAAATAATAATTTTGTAAATGGCATGAATAACTACAGCCTGTCATTTGGAAGCGGGTATTGCATACATCCCCTGGATTCTCTTGTAGCCTACACTTCCCTTGTTCCGAATTTTGTAGGCTATGGGGAGACATTCAATAGCCTGCAGGAAGCAAAAGATGACTCGGACCAGAGGCTTGCCGAAGTGCTGGGGGAATTCGCAACAGCAACTGAGATAAGCAACGATGTCATAATATTAAGCAAGGTTCCCAGCATGTGGGGGCCTTCTGTCATGGAGATAAGGATATGGCAGTAAAATCACTTAAAAAAAAAAGAAAGGGATTGGCATATACTCTCGTAGCCGTTATCTTAGTGGTAGTGTCAGTTCTTCTGTTTAGCATCCAGTCAGGATTCAGATTGAGGGATGAGACATTGGTGGTTGAGACAAGGATAGCAACTATAAATGAGTTCATGAAAGACATCCAAAAAGATTTGGCAAGGGGCATGACAATAGCAAGCCACAGGTCATTATTGGCGATTTTGGAGGTTGAAACGAGCTCCGGAGCTTTTGTGGAAGATTCCAAAGCGGCTTTTGCAGAGGCATTCTTCAATGGCACCGTCAACGGAACCCAAAGGAGCATAATGCAGAATTCCTCTTTCATAAACTGGACTCAAAGAATCAAAACAGAAGCGGAAAAGATAGGAATTGATGTCGGATTTGAAATTTACAACCTTTCCATAGAGCACAGCTCTCCATGGGATCTGGAGATTAACTCTACAGTCGGGATAAATGCAGTGGACAAGCAAGGCACTGCTTCATGGGCAATTACAAAAAAAATTTCAGCCCCGATAAGCATAAAAGGGTTTGAGGACCCATTGTATATAATAAAAACAAGCGGAAGGGTTCCAAACGTAGTTACAGAGACTGATGTCAGCTTCACAAGCGCCGGAAATCTCATAAGGCACATCAACAGCTCATTTTACATCGCTTCAGCAGCAGCGCCAAGCTATTTAATGCGGCTGGAGGGCGATTTGGGCTCTTCGCCTTACGGCATAGAGAGCGTAGTAAATTTAAATGAGCTCACGCAGCAGGATTTGCAGACTTTGGCAAGAAGCAACGTGGATTATATTTATTTCGGGAGCCAAAGCCACACCCATTGCATAATAAATGAAACTTTGAGCAGCCCGGACTTCAATTGGTTCAGGCTCGACAGCGGCGCAGAGCCTTTGTACCATTTAAACGACTATAATGTGCACTGCGAGCAGCAATGATAGAGTTTGGGATTAACGGATGATTTAACAAATAAATTATTAAATAGCACATTCTAACAAAACATATGGAAAAAACTCAAAAAAGAGCAGTTAAGTGGATTATTTTACTTGCAGCAATTAGTTTAATTATTCCCGGTGCCTTTGCCAAGCAGGGCCATATGAACCTGCTTGCTGTGACTGAATTGGCCAACGGCAGCATGATGGGGGGGATAGCAGACTTGTATCTGGAAATTGAGCCGGGCTCAGGCAGAGTATTCCTTGAGACATTTCCTGTGACAAGGACTGACACGCAGATATCAACGAGATTCGCAAAGACAATAGCATGCGACTTTATAGAAGAAGACTGCAGCAGATATGACTTCTTCTACACAATAAGGGCAGATTCCTCGATAATAGCGGGCCCTAGTGCAGGCGCCTCAATAGCAGCCCTGACAGCATCTATGCTGATGGATTTAGAGATAGACGAGGGAATTGCAGCGACAGGCACCATAAATTCGGGAGGGCTGGTCGGCCCCGTTGGAGGCTTAAATGCAAAAATAGAGGCCGCGTCCAGAGCAGGGCTGAAGAAAGCGCTCATGCCATTTGGCGAGCCGATAAAAAAAGAAGGGAATGCCACAGTAAGCCCTGCTAATTTCTCAAAAGAAACAGGCATTGAGATAGCGGAAGTCTCAACTTTGGCTGATGTCATTGAGCATTTCACCGGCAAAAATCTGAGGAAGAAGTATCCTCCGTTGATGATAAACAAGGAATATTCTTCCGTGATGAAATCCCTGGCAGTCGGACTTTGCGAGAGGAGCGGCCGCCTGCTCGAAGAATTGGACCGCATAAAATCAGGGGCCAACATCACGGCGCAGCTTAATTCTGCATTAAACAGCACGGAGCGCGGCAAAAATGCGTTCGGCAAAGGGGAATTTTATGCGTCTGCCAGCTACTGTTTTGGCGCAAATGTGGAGCTTGGAAACATGATCCTGATAAAGCAGAACTCCACCAAAGATGAGATAATGGAAAGGCTCGGATTGTTGAAGGATGAGATAAGGAGATTTGATGATGAAATCGAGAAGAAAGAAAGGAAAACAATATCTTCCCTCGAAGCCTATATGGCGGCAAAAGAAAGGGTGGATGAGGCAGTCCAGATAGCAGACAGGGCCATTGAAGATCTCAACATCTCAAATCAAACGGCAAGCTCCGCAATGAGAAGCCTTGCATACGCAAATGAAAGGCTGAATTCAGCATATTCATGGAGCAAGTTTTTCGGCAATGACGGCAGGAAGTTCAATCTTAACAAAGAAGTGCTGAAGGAGTCGTGCCAGAACAAGCTTTCAGAAGTCGAAGAGCGCATACAGTATATTGAATTCTACCTCCCGCACGCCGCTGACAATGTAAAGACTGAGCTGCAGGAGGCATATCGGGATCTTTCCTCAGGAAAGTATGAGCTGTGCCTCTTCAAGGCAAGCAAATCCAAAGCAGACACCGATTTGGTGCTGAGCGTTTTTGGCATCGAAGACTCGAATTTTGACAGCCTGCTGAGCAGGAAGCTGGAAATAGCGGAGAGCACGTTGGCAAAGGAAACAAGCAAAGGCATCTTTCCAATTTTAGGCTACAGCTATTTTGAGTATTCAAAATCATTGAGCAGCACCAGCAAAATGTCAGCCCTATTGTACAGTGAATACGCACAGGAGCTTGGGAACCTCGACATTTATTTCAGGGAAGGGGCAGGAAACGGCAAAAGAACAGAGATTGACAAGAAGCTGCTGCTGATATTTATTTTTGGGGCTGCCGTCGGTTTTTTAGCTGCTTTGCTGGTTAAGAGGGCTTCATCCAAAAAATGAAGGCTGCCATCCTAATGTGCGAGCTGATGGCAACCCAACTGAAAGGAGATTTTTGGATGAAGCCATTAATAGGAAAACTTTAAATAAAAAATAATTAGAAAGTGCAAAATGCAGGAAATAGTAAAAAAAGACATTATAGCAGTATTATCCGATCTTGCTGAAATTCTGAATATAAAGGAAGAGAAGGACATCAGAGAGATAAGGGAGCTGAGCAACCACACAATACACAATGCCAGCATTTTCCAGGATGAAGACTCAATATCCATAGCTGTATTGATATACTCACTGTCAAAAATAATCGAAAGGCAGCAGGGAGCGCTGAACTACAATAAGATTTTGGAAATGCTGCAGTCCTGCATAACAAGCCTGAAAAGCAATGAGGAAAATAATTTCAGGAAATCAGTAAAGAGAATGTTTGAATTCATAAAGACTATGGATAACAAGCTGAAGATGTACATAAACGAGGTAATAAACCATGCGCAGCTGAAAAAGGGGTGCAAGCTCTGCGCGCACGGAATTTCCGTGGCAAGGGCATCTGAAGTCCTTGGCGTGTCGCAGTGGGAACTGCTGCACTATCTTGGCAACACGACAATACACGACAGGTTTGCCGAGCCTGTAAGCGTACTGGGCAGATTAAAGGCGGCAAGAGGCTTGTTCTCATGAAATCTGTTGTTTTTGACTCGGGGCCTATAATAAGCTTTGACTTGAATAACCTGCTGTGGGTTCTTGAGCCGCTGAAAAGGAAATTTAACGGAAAATTCTACATAACTGATCCTGTGAAGAAGGAACTTGTTGACAGGCCTCTTGAAATAAAAAAATACAAGTTTGAGGCAATACAGGTGGAGAAGATGATAGAGGACAACGTGATTGAGATTGTCAATGAGGATTTTATCTCGCAGGATGCCCAAAAGCTGCTGAGCCTTGCAAACCAGATATTCATGGCGCACGGCAATTGCATCAGGATTGTGCATTATGCGGAAATGTCAGCCGTTGCAGCAGGAATCAGCCTAAGCAGCGAAGCAGTCGTTATTGATGAAAAAACAGCAAGGATGATTGTAGAGAATCCCTTGCTGCTTGCTGATATGCTTAAAAATACGCTGCACACCCCTATAAGGATAAACGAAAAAAATCTGAAGGAGTTCAGGGGCATTACTAAGGGAGTTAAGATAATACGGTCTGTTGAACTGTCTGCTGTTGCTTACGAGCTTGGCTTGCTTGACAAGTATGTAACAAGAATTCCGCAAGCGAGAAAAAATCTGCTGGAGAGCATTTTATGGGGCCTAAAATTGAGCGGGTGCGCTGTTTCCAGGGGAGAGATTGAAGATCTGCTGAGGATTGAGATGAAGTAATAATTAATTCTGATTTTAATTGCAAAAAAGTCCTATTATACTATATAAAAATCGTCATATGTGTATCCATAAGGACTATAAGAGAAATTATAGTTTTTTTCTAATTTTATCTTTCTGTAATTTCTTTTTGATATTTCAGTTTGGATGCTTCCTCTATTGGAGTGTATAGTGGCACTTACTGGAATCAGCACAGCATCATAGTGAAGTAGTTTCTGCATAGCTTTAGAATATTGCATAATCTTTGAATAAACTCCCTCAGGACTTGAGGCTGAGAGTATATTGCTATTTGGCTGTATGCTTATAACAAGATATTTCTTGCCTTGCTCTTCTATGGTTCTATAAATTACACCTCCGCAGGCATTTTTATCTTGGTCAAATATCACTAGCTGCCACATGTCAGGCTGGTTCCATAGCCTATCATCTGGGGCGACACAAACTCCCATATTGAACATTGCTATGCTGTGGGCTTTTCTTTTTGAAAGTGTGAAGATAAATTTGTTTAACTCTCCAAGTCTAGACCTTCCTTCACGCCTAAATTCAAATTTCTGCATTTCCTTTTGCATTTTTGAGTATTCTTCACCGTATAAAGCCTGCTTAATCTTTGATATAAGGCTTTTTTCTATAACACCTTCCTTATTTTGTATTAACGATTCTTCAACTTCCTTTGGAGTAACTGGCGT
>CAYVTQ010000015.1:0-19810 GCA_964454865.1 uncultured Methanosarcinales archaeon | reverse complement strand
CCATGTAATCTGCTCCAATTGAAGACTGTTTCTTTCTAGTATACTTCTCACTCTTGCCTCCCTATTAGGTATCCTTGAGTTCCATAGATTAGCAAGAGTTTTTGAAAGCCCTTTGAGGTCAACTTTTGCCTGTTTAACTTTCGAGGACAATTCAAAATACTCTTGAGGATTTTTAGTTTGAGTTTCAGAAAGGATTAAAAATAACAAATCATTCATTCTATCCCCAATAAACTCCTTATATTTCATTAATATATGGTGCTCTTGGGAAAATGTTGGAAGTGTTTCCCCTCTATTTTTTGAGAAAAGGACTATCTGATTTAAATGAGTTTTTCGATTATTTGTGATATTACTATCCACAAAATCTTTTAAAAGATTAAGGCCAATTGTTTCTGCCGGAAGCATTTTCTCTTCTGTGTTGGCAGCATTTATTAAATCGCTCCACGCTTCTGTTTCTAATGTTTCATTGCTTTTGAGCACATGAGCGCCTTTACTAACGCTTGCACTTATGTATTGCAACTTATCAAGCGCTTTGGGAATGTCACTCTGCCTGTCTTCCCTGCCCTTCAATATTCTCTCATATTCTGATCTTGTAACGCTTAATTCAGGAGGAAAAACATGATAGAGAACTCCAAAGAATAATTTTTCATTTTTTATGCCAGCAACGACTCCTTTGTAAAGCTGCTCTTTTATTTCAAAAACATCCTTGAAAAGATTATTGATTATAGCAATTTTATTTGGTTGATTGGATGTCCAAATATTTTTATATTCTTTGTATAAATCCAGTATGTAGGCAGGCGCATTCTGGAGGAATGATTTTATGATTTCTGACTCTGTCCCTATTGATTTGGAGATTATTTCCTGTTTCACACCTTCAATCAAAATATGCTGATAAATGTCCAATGCCTTTACAGGATATTTTTCTCCTATATACAAAAATACCATTGCATCTTCCCATGAATCTACGCTGCCCAATCTTTTTAAGTTGTTTAATTCTTCATATAGAAATTGTGCTGTTATGCTTTGAGCATTCAGCAATGGAACAATAAACTTGAAGGCAACATCATCCAGTCCGTATTTTTCTAATAACTCCCTGCAAATCGGTAAGTAATGACTGAAAACTATAGGCACATTTTCCGGCTTTACGGATTCGGCGATTTTGGCGAATTTTTCCAGCTCATATTTAGAAATTATATCTTTCGAGGTAGGTAATACCTTCAGCAACACCTCTATCTTCTCTTTCTCTGTTGCTTTCATTATTCTAGCAAAAACCCGTGCAAGTTCTATGAGTTTACTCAAATCCTCGCCATAGACTTCCCTAAATTTTGGCAATGCCTCCGCCAATTTAATATCAAAGGTATTTGCGGTGGCTATTACTATCCAAGTTATTCTTTTTAGTTTTAATATATTATTATACCATAGATCTTTGAATTCATTGATACTATCAAATAGCTTTTTTACCTTATAATCATCATTTACTTTGTTTTTCCATTTCAAAAAATACTCTTTAAACTCCTCAAAAGCATCTTTATCAGAATTGTATAAATTGGCAAATCTAGGAATCAATAAGCCAATGTCATCTAGAGTCAATAAACCATTGTTGAGCCAAAAGACAAGCTCCTCAAAAACACTCTTTTCCTTTAATTCCTTAATGGAGTTAAAATTTGAGTTTTCTATAAATATTGAAAGTATATCAACATACCTCTCGACAAAAGATGGCGTTTTATGGAGTGAATATTGCCGGAATTCTTTTGTTTTTGGCTCGCCTGCTTTCAGCATGTTTGCATATGCTTCCCAATCCGCTAAATCATTTATTATGCCTAGAATTTTTTGATTTGATAACGCATGAGCTGCATTTCTTCTTGTAACATCCCAGTTAATATGATAATTAACAGTATATTCTTTGCATGATTCAAAAATGTCCTTAAGGATATCGCAGAATTTTCTGACTTCTTCTCTTGAATTAACCTTAATGCCCACTATTTCTGCTGGTGAAGTACCGTCTACAAAGTGTTTGTGATAAAGTGCCCTAAACTCCTCTTTAAAATTATCAAACAAAAGTCTGAATTCGTCTAACGGAAGATATTCACAAAATAATTCTAGACTCTTCATTGTCATAAGAAATTCAATTAATTCCAATTTAATTTGATTAGGCTCTTTAAATACAATAACACCTGAGCTTTGATATGCCGATTCTTTTTTATAAAACAATCCCAGCATTGTGCGGATCAATTCATCTGCCCCATAATAATAGATAAAATTTCTTAAGCCTTCAATCCCATAGTTATAAGTCCCATTAAGGAATGTGTCGGATGGAGGGTAATTACTGCCACCCCTATCTCTATCTATCTCTGATATCATCAGGCAAATATGTCCAAATTTTTCAATGCTAATCTTATTTTCAATAAAAAGCTCAGAAACATTTTTTCCAAAAACTAGGAAGCAAAAAGACTTGCCGGGCTCTATACTTTCCATTTCTCTTATAACATTTTTAATGCCAATATTTTTAGTAATTTTTAAGAAATCTTCCAATAGATCTACTTTATACCTATCATCCATATAATCTCCTCCAAATGGAGACTTTCTCTTTATGAGCCATATGAGATAAGCAGAATTTTGTATGCCTAAAGTCAATATACTTTTTGAAAATCTTTCAAAATATTCTTTACTACTAGTTGTATAAGAACTTAAAAAAACATAAGACTCAAAAAAATCATCAAATCTCTCGAGTTGCATCATAAATTCTTCTTTGCTCTTGAAATTGCTAAAAGCTGATAATAGTTGGAAGTATAAGATATGCAATTTTAGGGTTGTAGTTAAACCCCTTCTAAGAGTGTCGTATAATTTTCTAACATTATAATAAAGGTGGTCGCTTCCAGGAATTTCAGAAACTTTCTTCGTACTATCTCTTAAAATCCGCAGAATTTTAACAATATCATTATGGTCTTTTATGTATTCAAATTTATTGATTATAGACAAAACAGGAACATATAAATATTCAATGCCCCTAGGAACTTCTTTAGAAAAGGTAAAATTCTCTTTTAGAATCCTTATTATATCAGACGCTGAAAATAGGTTGATAAAATCATAGCTACCCAAATCATAAGTGTTAAAATAATTCAGGAACAATCTGGCAATTTTGGGATTTTTCCTTGCATCAAATCCATAATTTTGAAGAAACTTGATGTACCTGTCCAGCATTACCCTTCTATTGCTGATATCTTTTACTTGATTTGGAGGCAGATTACCAATTTTATTGACTAACTCATCTTTCCTTGTCTGCAATGTTCTTTCTCTCGGCAAAAAATAATTGCTCTCCAATATTCTTTCGGCATCAGCAATTTGCTTCATCGCGCCTTCCTCAAGCTCAAGCAATTTTCCCTCTTCCTTCAGATAATTTACAAATTCCGGCATTTTGTGATAAACAATTCCAATATCCTGATGAGAATAAGTATTTATGAAATCTATCTGCTTCTGAAGAATCTGCTCAATTTTCCTCCAGTTTTCTGATTCAGAATTAAATAGCGCATTTATAAGTCCAAGCAGCCTGTTCCTTAAAACTTGCGCCTTTTCAAGATTTCCTGATGTTTTTCTGAGAAATTCATTTTCTGTTTTTGACAATAAATCTGCTATTATTTTCCTGATTTTAAGAACAGATTTTGTCTCTGTAACAATTTTTTCCCCTTCATCAATGTCCATCTCTTCAACAACTTTTATGCGCTCCTTGAGTTTCCTTATGCTCCACGATGAGCTTGTCCAGTCTTTTAAAAAAGTATTTACATGCTCTGCTTTCTTCTCCCAGTCTTCTTTAAGTTCCCTTACAGAATTTATAGCTCCTTCTAATTCTTTGTCAAGTATTTTTAGCTCATCAGCTATTTCCTCGCTTCCAAAAAATTTTCTTATTACATCTGGCATTGATCAATATTATATCTTTTATCATTATTATATCAAGCCTTGCTAGCGGCAGCCTTTGCATAGTTCAGGTTGAACCCTTCATACCTGCCTTCATCGGCTATTAGCCCCATAGTTTTTCTTATATAATGAAATGCAGGGACAAGCAGTACAAATGGTATGATGTTTACCCATGCTCCGAAATTCAGGGCAAATATGGTGAAGGGAAATAGCATCGCCAAAAAGAACAGCAGTGATGCCAGCAAAAAGCTGTTCAGCACTTTCGTGCATTTTTTTATGCTTCTTGAGCTGTCAACATGGGTCAGTATTATTGACAATGTGTTATGGACGGTCCTAAGCCTTTTGTAAACCAATCTTAAAAGATAAAACAGGGCGAGCGCGCTGAAAGCATAAAATACGTACAATAAGTATTTGTTGGGATACTCTGACAGTATTAAAAAAGAAATCCTTCTCAGCAGGAAAAAAGAGAACAGCGCAGCAGCCGCAAAGACAGATGCCATCTTCGAATCGTGCCTCAGTTTTTTTGTGATGAAATGCTCTATCTCAAGCTGGTCAAAGAATTTTCTTATATATTCTGCTGCTTTCTCAAGCTTCAGCCTTAATTTTATAGGCGCTTTATTGCTGAAAGCGGAATGCAGGCTCTCGCTGTAGTTTATCCCTATTGACATTGTTATTGCTGTTATGAATATTATCACGGCAGTTATCGTGACCAAATCAATTCCCAGCCCGAATTTCTCGCTCTCTTTTGCCACAAGCAGGGAGAATTCTCCAATGGACATCATTGCGATGCTGGAAAACAGGGGCTGCTCGTTCTTGAAATTTGCGAACAGATAAGTCAGGAATCCCACGACAAATAGGCGTGACAGGATGACTGCAGCCAGCAGGACTTCTATTAGGAAAAGATTGGAGTTGATTGCCTTGAAATCCACTAAAGTTCCCATTGAAATGAAGAATACTGAAGTGAATATCATTGCATATGGCTGGATTGCCCTGCCGTATTCTTTTGAGTTCGGCAATGATGCTATCAGGCTGCCTGCCAAAAATGCCCCTGCCGATGGCGCTAAGCCCAAAAACAATGCAAACCAGCTGAATAATGCGCCTATTGACAATGAAAGGAATGTAAATATATTGTCATCTTTCGTATTTTTAAGTATTATATTGACTCCATGCTTCAGGACCTTCAGCATTACAAGATAAGCAGCTATAAGTATTGTAACTGAAAAAAGCAGATGCTCAAAAATGGATACCAGCCCGACATTTGAGCTTTTAATGCCGGAAAAAAAGGTTATTGTAAGCACTGCCAGCAAATCCTCAATTATAAGCGCTACAACAAGCAGAGGCACTTCTTTTCTGTGAAACATCTCTTTCTGCTCAAGCACTTTCACTATCACTACAGTGCTGCTGAATGCAAGAATGACTCCTATGAACAATGCAACCTTTGAGCTTAAGCCAAGCAGCATCGTTATCTCATATCCAAAAAATACAACGATTGGGAATTTCAGGACTCCGACTAATATGTATCTTGCTCCCAGCTTCATCATCTTCGATAAGTCAAACTCAAGCCCTATGACAAATAAAAGAAGGATTGCCCCTATTTCAGCCATCATCTTTATCATATTCATGTCATGGACAATGTTCAGGAGATTTGGCCCTATTATAGCGCCTACCAGCAGCAGCCCAAATACCGCAGGCTGCTTAAACCTCGCTGCTATAATGCCACCTATTATAGCGCATGAGAAAAGTATGCCTAAACTGATTAGCTCCAATGGCATTTTACACCTATTAAGGATACATGTTTGCTATGTCCCAACGTCAACTTTTTTAAACTATATTAATATACAAAAATGTATACTAATATAACTAAATTTGGTATAACTCATATTTAAAGGTTTTGGTTTTATATAGGTAAAAATTAATGTGTGTTAGTTCCAGAAAAATTATAAAATTTATATTCTACAAACTATAGTTTATATTATTTATCCCTTTCCCAATTTCGGCTTCATCCAAAAATTCGCAAAACAAGCGAGGCAAGATTTTGAATCTTGCCAAATCGGCGCTCAGGTTGGCAGCTTCGAGCCCAGCACAGTATATGATGCAGTATCGTTGATGTCCCGTATGGAGCGTCCCCTTCAACTCTGTTTAAGTGCTTGATAAATGGGCTCGACTTGCTCGAAAAGCAACAGACAGCCTTGATTAGCTTTTCGGCACCGCCTGAGGCGGTAATGCTGCCAACCCATTTTTTGGATGAAGCCTCCAATTTCCAAAACATTATAAATTTATACAAACACTCTTTCCATTCCAAAATGCAGATTCAAAGAAGAAAAGCAAGAGAAGTGAAGGTTGGAAAGCTGGCAATAGGCGGAAATAATCCAATTCCTGTCCAGTCAATGACCACTACTGACACTACTGATGCAAAAGCTACAATAGGGCAGATACATGGATTGGAAGAGCTTGGCTGTGAAATAATAAGAGTTTCTGCTCCAACAATAGAGGCTGCAAAGGCTTTGAAAGAAATCAGGGAGAACATCAGCATTCCTCTTGTTGTGGATATCCACTTTGATTACAGGATTGCTTTAGAGGCAGTAAAATACGTTGACAAATTAAGGATTAATCCGGGCAATATAGGGGCAGAAGACAAGGTAAAGCAAGTGGTCCAGGCATGCAGGGATTATGGTGTGCCTATGAGAATAGGCGTGAATCTTGGCTCTCTGGAAAAAGAGCTGTTCATAAAACATGGCTACTCACCGGAGGCTATGGTGGAATCTGCCATGAGGCATATTAAGATGCTTGAAAACCTGGATTTTTACAGCACAGTTGTTTCGCTAAAAGCCTCCGACGTGCCAAGAATGGTGCAGGCTTACAGGCTATTTGCCCGGAAAACAGATTATCCTTTGCATCTTGGTGTTACAGAAGCCGGCTCATTGGTGCCGGGCACTATAAAATCTGCCATGGGAATGGGCATGCTTCTTGCAGAGGGCATTGGAGATACTATAAGGGTTTCATTGTCAGAAGATCCAAAAGAGGAAGTGAAGGTGGGAAAGCGCATATTAAGGGCTTTGGGGCTAAGAAAAGACGGAGTAGAGGTGACAAGCTGCCCTACCTGCGCAAGGACTGAGATTGATGTCATAGAGCTGGTGGAGCAGATAGAGTCCAAAACCGAAAGCCTTAAAAAGCCCATTCACGTAGCTATCATGGGGTGTGCGGTTAACGGGCCTGGGGAGAGCAAGAAGGCTGATATTGGCATTGTAGGGGCGCCCGGCAATCATCTGCTTTACAGGAATGGGGAGATTGTAAAGCGCATTGAGACTGATAAGATAGCAGATACGTTACTTGAAGAGATTGGTCTTTTAGCCAAAAAGGAATGAGGATAAAATGAAGGTAAGAACAAGAATGATGCTGTTTGGAATTATAGCAGTGCTAACTTCATTCGGAGCAGCTGCAATGTCGCAGAATGCCGCGATTGTCAATCCGCTTCTGATAGCCTATATTCTGACTGCTTTGGGAATTATAATACATGTTGGGATTATTAGGAATTATTAAAAGATTCCAAAAGTTTTAAAAATTTGAAATGACTTCTTATTCCAATGGCAGAAAGCCAATCAAGATATAGCATTGTGGAAAGGCTTACAGCAACAAAGCTTGAAATAATGAGCAATAAGTCTAAGCTAAAAGAGGAAGTAAAATCACAGGAACAGAATATTGATAAGTTAAAGAAGGATTTAGAAAATTGGAAAAAAGATATCCAGGAAGATATAAAAAGGGAGCAGAGAAAAAAAGAATTGGAAATTGAAAGAGCTTCACAGGAGTTTTCAAACTCAAAAGACCAGATGAAGGATAAGGAAAAAGTTTTTGATGAGCAAATAAAAGCTATTGAGGAAGCGCTTAGGTCTATTGAAGAGATCAGCAAAACTTCTCCAACAATTCAATCATAGTCCGTCAAAAAAATAAGAATGCCATGTGCGTCAGCGGACCCAATGGTAAAAATAAACCAATGCCATGTGCAGGTTCCCTAAGCAGGTTCAATTCCTGCGCCCGGTGGGAAGTTTCTCGCCGGAAGGGTATTTTTTTGTAACATTTAAATAACAATTGTGATTTTAATAATACAGAATAAAGAAATGAATGGAAAAAATCCTGCAAAAATCTGGAACGAACTAAGCGAAGAATTCAACACTTACAAGAGAGAACTATTTTACGGCGCTGCTGACAACATCCATACAGCATGGCCCGTAATTCTTGATTATGTCAAAAAGAACCTAGGCGGAAATTTCTTGAGAGCCTTGGATTTCGGATGCGGCACCGGAATGTTCTGCAGAGAATTAAAATCCGCGGGATTTGATGTTGCTGGAATTGACATTTCTGAAAAAATGACAGGAATAGCAAGGAAGCATAATAAAAATATTGATTTTTTTGCCGGAGACGCCAAAAAAACAGCTGAAATATCAGGAAAAGACGGAAAATTCAGTTTGATAACATCTATAATGACTTTGCAGTTTGTTGAAGATGTCGAAGAATGCATAAGCTTATTCTCTGATTCCTTAATGAGCCATGGGCATATAATTTTTGCCGTGCATAATCCGAAGAAACTGGAGGAAAGGGGCATCAAAGGTGATTTTACTATGGGCAATACCGGCAAAACGGTTAAAATTTTCAAAAGAACAGCAAAAGATTATGATAAGCTTTTTCAGAAAATTGGCTTCAAAAAAACCCTTGAAGAATATCCAAAAACGAGCCCTGAATTCTTAAAGCGATATGAGCAGAAGGATTCTTTGAAAATTTCAAAGTACATGGTTCTTGCATATAAAAAAATTTAAAATATTTATTAAAATAAATAAGTCTTATGCAGAAAGATGAAGTATTATAAATAATTTGATATTATCAGATTGTATGAAACATATTTCAATCCTCGGCTCCACCGGCAGCATCGGAACTCAAACTCTGGATATTGCAAGGCAGCATCCAAAAGAATTCAAAATAGTCGGATTGACAGCAAATAATAACATAGAGATTCTTGAAAAGCAGATAAAAGAGTTCAAGCCGCTGGCAGCTGCCGTAATGGACAAGGAAAAAGCAGGCATTCTGAAAGACAGGGCAGAAATAGACGTTTATTCAGGGATTGACGGAATAATAAAAATTGCAAAATTGGATGGGGCAAATACTGTTGTGAATTCCCTTGTCGGCTCAATTGGAATTCAGCCCACTTATGAAGCAATAAGAGCAGGGAAAAACATCGCACTGGCAAACAAGGAAACACTGGTGGCAGCAGGAGAGGTTATAATGGGCGAAGTCAGGAAAAATGATGTCAGCCTCCTGCCGATTGATTCCGAGCACAGCGCAATTTTCCAGTGCCTTAATGGAGAAAACATTAATGATGTCAAAAAAATCACAATAACATGCTCAGGCGGCCCTTTCAGGAATTTCACAAAAGAGCAGCTTGCCAATGTAACAAAAGAAGATGCCTTGAAGCATCCTACATGGAGCATGGGAGCAAAAATAACTGTTGACTCTGCCACGCTGATGAACAAGGGATTTGAAGTAATAGAGGCGCACTGGCTTTATGGCATGGAGTACAGCAAAATAGAAGTTGTGATACACCCTCAGAGCATAATCCATTCTCTTGTAGAATTCAAAGACAACTCTGTGGTGGCGCAGCTTGGAGTTCCGGACATGAAGATCCCAATACAATATTCATTAAGCCATCCAAAGAGAATGCAAAATAACTCAAAAGCATTAAATCTGGCGGAAGCAAAATATTTGGAATTTGGAGAGCCTGATTTTGAAGCATTCCCGTGCCTGAAATATGCCTATGAAGCGGGAAAAACAGGCGGAACCTTGCCCGCAGTCATGAATGCCGCCAACGAGGTTGCAGTCAATGCATTTTTGAAAGATAAAATAAGATTTTTGGACATACAGAGAATAATCAAGGGTGCAATGGGTAACCACAAGCACATAAAAAAGCCGAGCCTGGGCCAGATAATGGAGATTGATAGTAAAGTCAGGGAAGAAACTGAAAAATCCGTAAAAAATGCAAAATAATATTCCGGCAGAAAAGCTTGTAGAGCTGATAAGAGAGCTGAAAAAGGAGAGAAATGCAGTGGTATTAGCCCATAATTACCAGACTGAGGACATTTTTGAGATAGCGGATTTTATGGGAGACTCCCTGGAATTGTCAAGAAAAGCCGCCCAGACAGATGCAGATGTAATACTGTTTTGCGGCGTCAGGTTCATGGCAGAAACCGCCAAAATACTAAACCCTGAAAAGACGGTGCTGCTGCCGACATTGAGCGCGGGCTGCTCGCTGGCAGACATGGCAACTGCTGAAAAATTAAAGGCGATGAAAGAAAAGTATCCGGATGCCGCTGTCGTAAGCTACGTAAACACGAATGCCGATATAAAGGCAATGTCGGATATCTGCTGCACTTCAGCAAATGCTGTCACGATCGCAAATTCCCTTCCAAATAAGCAGGTTATATTTCTGCCTGACAGGAATCTTGGAAGATACGTGCAGAATCATACTGACAAGGAAATAATCCTGTGGGACGGCTACTGCTTTGTGCATGACAGGCTCGACGCAAAAATGCTGCAGGAGCTAAAAAAGCAAAATCCCGGCTCGGAGATAATCGCACATCCTGAAGCAAGGCAGGACCTGCTTAGAGCCTCGGATCATATTTGCGGCACCGGCGGAATGGCGGATTATGCAAGGAAAAGCGGTGCAAAAGATTTTATCGTTGTAACGGAATGCGGCATGACAGAAAGGCTGAGGATTGATGTGCCTGACAAGAATTTCAAGGCGTTCTGCAATCTGTGCCATTACATGAAGTCAAATAGCCTTCATCTTGTCGCTAATTCTTTGATCAGCAATCAGCATATAATAGAAATTCCCGAAAACATCAGGCTAAAGGCAAAAGCGGCTCTTGACAGGATGCTCGCTGCCGCCTAGGGATTGTCATCAGATAAAATGGGCAGAGACAAATTAATTGGCAAGGCATATTCGAGAAAAGATGTCCTTACACTAAAAAATAAGGATTATTCATCTGAAATATTCAATATATTGTCATCAATCTCCGGCAATGACATCAAGAATAATGATATTACAACAAGCTCAATAATCAACGCCCAAATTGGCAAAGGTAAAAATATAAATGAAAAAAAGAAATGCCATGTTAATTCCGTGATTGTCGCGAAAGAAAAGGGGATAGTGGCAGGGGTGGAAGAGATTTCATGGTTTTTAAGGCGGAAGGGCATTGAAGCGGAGATTATAAAAAACAGCGGGGCTGCGGTTAAAAATGAAGACAGGATAATCCAATTGCATGGTGGCGCAAAAACAATTCTTTCCATCGGAAGAACCTGCCTTAATGCCCTGCAGAGAATGTCAGGCATAGCAACAATGACTGGTTCTTTAATAAAAAAAATCAATAAAAAGAATAATGGCGGCAATCCAAATCATAAAGCAAAAATTGCAGGGACGAGAAAAACATTGCTGGGAGTTCTAGACCACAGGGCAGTTGAAGCTGGAGGGGGGTTGAGCCATAGGCTGGGTCTTTACGACTCAATTCTGATAAAATCAAGCCACCTCGCGTTACTAAAAAACAGCATCAAAACTGCTCTAGAAAATGCATGGAAATGCAGGGATAAGTCCATATTCATAGAGATTGAAGCCAAAAACAGGGATGAGGCCTTGGAAGCGGCAAAATGCTTCAATAAATTGAAGAAAAAAGACAATGATCATGGCTATCCTGCAATTATAATGCTTGACAATTTTTCCCCTGAAGAGATTAAGGATGCAATAGGCTCATTAAAAAAACATGGTGTTTATTCCGGCATTCTGATCGAGGCTTCAGGAGGAATTAATGAAGAGAATGTCATGAGCTATTGCATTGAAGGCGTGGATGTCATTTCAATGGGTTGCCTCACAAATTATGTCAAGCCTGTCAATATGGCATTGGAGATAAAATAATGAATATTGGAGTTATAGGCTGCGGATTTATAGGGACAGAATTGGCAAAATTCATTGATGGGGAAAATGAATTTAGCTTAATAGGGATAAATGACGTTGACAGGCTGAAAGCTGATAGGCTGGCAAAAGCATTAAAAAATAATTCGCCGGAATTTCTCAGCATTAATGATATAGTAAAGGAATGTGATATTATCATTGAATCCGCAAGCAAAGATGCCGTTAAAGCCGTGCTGCAGGACAGGGATCTTGACAGGGAAAGCAAAAAATTGTTGATAATGAGCACAGGCGGCCTGATTGGTAATATGGAATTATTAGGAAACGTAAAGCACTGCAGCATTTTCCTTCCGTCCGGGGCGATAGCCGGGATTGACGCCATAAAATCAGTTTCCGGGAAGATAGGCTCGCTGGCATTGACAACGACAAAGCCTGTAGATGGCCTGCATGATGCGCCGTTCATTAGAAACAATAAGATTGGTTTGAAAGATATAAAAAGCAAAAAAACAGTTTTTGAGGGAAGCCTGGAAGAGGCAGTTGAGGGTTTCCCCAAAAATATAAACGTAGCCGCCACATTGTTCTTGGCCTCAAAATTTAATGGGATAAAAATAAAGATTGTTGTGGATCCAAACGCGAAATTAAACACCCACCAAATTGAAGTGACAGGGGATTTTGGGAAAATAACCGCTATTGCTGAAAATGTTCCGAGCGAAAATCCAAGGACAAGCTATCTTGCCGTGCTGAGCGCCATAAATGCCCTTAAGGGCATGAAAAGCAATATTCACGTTGGCAATTAAAAAGATTTTTATAAGATTTGCCAAATTCTATTAAATTATGTATGAATTGATAATCTGCGAAAAGCCCCAGGCAGCAAAAAAGATAGCTGAAGCCTTAGCAAATGGAAAATCAATAAAGGAGAATGTTGGAGAAGTCCCCACTTATAAAATCACAAGAGGCAAGAAAGATATTGTTGTAGTGCCTGCTGTGGGCCATCTTTACACCCTTGAGGAAATAAACAAGAAAGGATGGACTTATCCGGTCTTTGACATTGAATGGGTGCCTGCTTCCATAAGAAAAGAGTCAAGATTCACAAAGAAATATCTTGATGCGATAAAAAAGCTTGCCAAGAACGCGGATTCTTTTGTTGTTGCATGTGATTATGACCAGGAAGGGAGCCTTATAGGAAAAAATATTGTGGTCATAGGATGCAAAAAAAAAGATGCCTCAAGGATGAAGTTCTCTACATTGACAAAAGACGACCTGACTGAGGCTTATGAAAACAAAAGCAAGCATCTTGACTGGGGACAGATACTAGCGGGAGAGACAAGGCATTTTCTTGACTTCTACAACGGCATAAATTACTCAAGGGCGCTGACAGCCGCAATAAAGACAACAGGAGGATTCAAGATAATGTCAACCGGCAGAGTGCAGGGCCCTGCATTGAAAATAATTGTTGACAGGGAGAAGGAGATAAGGGCATTCAAGCCTGTCCCGTTCTGGCAGATTGAGCTTAAAGGGGGCATAAAAAGCCAGGATATTATAGCTTTGCACATTGCTGACAAATTCTGGGAGAAGGAAAAAGCTGAAAGCGTAATGAAGAATGTAAAAGGCCGGAAAACCGGAACAATTGCCAAGGTCGAAAAAAACCAGTTTAAGCAATCTCCCCCAAATCCATTCGATTTGACTTCACTGCAGATAGAGGCTTACAAGTGCTTCGGCATTGCGCCAAAGCAGACTCTGGAGATTGCGCAGGAGCTCTACACTGCTGGATTCATTTCTTATCCAAGAACTTCCTCCCAGCAATTGCCTCCTGCCATAAACTACAGGAAAATAATGAATGACATGGCAAAGCAGGAGCATTATTCAAAATTGATAAACGAGCTTCTCAAGCTTCCATCTTTAAAGCCGAATGACGGCAAGAAGACTGACCCTGCTCATCCGGCACTGTATCCAACGGGAATTGTTCCTGCCGGAATGGAAGAAAAAGAAAGGAAAATCTATGACCTGATTGCAAAGAGATTCATGGCGACATTCGGAAAGCCTGCATTGAGAGAGACTGTGACAGTAGATATTGACATCAACAGGGAGATTTTTGTCGCAAAGGGCACTAGGACAATAGAAAAGGGATGGCACATCTTCTATGAGCCCTATGTGAAGCTTGAGGAGGAAGAGCTGCCTAAAATGGAGAAAGATGATTCTGTCAATGTCAAGAAAATAACGATGCTAAGCAAGGAAACCCAGCCGCCGAAAAGATACACGGAAGCTTCCATTATCAAGGAGCTTGAAAAAAGAAACCTGGGGACAAAAGCAACAAGGTCCGAGATTGTTGATACTCTTTTCCAAAGAGGATATGTTGACGGAAAGCAGATTGAAGCAACAGAACTTGGGATTAAGACCATAGAAACGCTTGAAAAATATGTGCCTAAAATAGTGGATGATGAGCTTACAAGGCATTTTGAGGAAGAGACTGAAAAAATCACGGAAGGCAAGCAGAAGGAAGAAACTGTACTTGAGGAGGCGAAGCATGCCATCACAAAAATAGCCGGAGACCTGAAGAAGCATGAAAAAGAGATAGGAAAAGAGCTTGCGGCAGCCAACAAGGAAACAAGGGATGAGATGACTAATCTGGGGGAATGCCCTATATGCAAGGAAGGAATGATATCCTTAAGAAAAGGAAAATACGGCAGGTTTGCAGCCTGCAACAAATATCCTGACTGCAAGACTACATTCTCGCTGCCAGGCAACGCGCTGATAAAGCCCGCAAAAAAGCTCTGCGAAGTCTGCAGCTATCCAATGGTTCTGGCGATAAAGAAAGGCAGGCAGCCAATGGAATTCTGCATAAACAAGGAATGCAAATCCAAGTATCTTGAAGGAGAGGCGGGAAAGGAGGCAAAAGAAATCGCAAAAGGGATAATAGAAAAAAAATGCCCGAATTGCGAGAATGGAATTTTACTATTAAGGACTTCTATATACGGCAAATTCCTGGGCTGCAAAAATTATCCAAAGTGCAGGCATATTGAGAAGCTTACTGATGAAATGCCCCTGAAGGAAGATTTTGGGAAGAAAAAATAGGCAGCATCTTAAAAAACTAAGGCATTAAAAAGTCTCCGCTTCGCTGCGGATTGCCATCGGCTAGCCATTTTAACACGCTCGCTTGCGCTCTCGGTTAAAAAGCTTTGCCAAAAAGGAAGGATTTTTGCCTTTGAGGGCAAAAATCATCCTTTTCTTTTCGTCAAGCTTTTCTTTGCCCATTCAATGGGCACCGAACTCTGTTCGCGTGCCGACTCGCAGAGGAGGCGAAAGAAAAGGTTGTCCCATTGCAATTTCCTTTGGACTTTCGGTTATAAGTAAAGATGCCCGCAAAATTAGATGGCGACCTATAACTTTTCAATGCCGCCCAAAAACCTCAAACTTTAAATTGCAATAACAATTTCTCTGGTTTTATGCTAATAGGAGTAGTGGGGAAGCCATCGGCAGGAAAATCAACATTCTTTAAGGCGCAGACTTTGGCCAATGTTGAAATTGCCAATTATCCGTTCACGACAATAAAGCCGAACAGGGGGACAGGCTATGCAAGAATTGACTGCGTTGACAGGGAATTCAACGTCCAATGCAATCCGAGATTAGGCTATTGCACAGAAGGAAAAAGATTTGTGCCGGTAGAGCTTCTTGATGTTGCTGGTCTGGTCCCTGGAGCGCATGAAGGCAAGGGGATGGGCAACCAGTTTTTGGATGACCTCAACCAGGCAGATGCGCTGATCCATATCATTGACGTGTCGGGCTCGACGAATGAAAAGGGAGAGCCTGTTCCTGCCATGAGCTACAACCCTGCAAATGACATACGCTTTCTTGAGCACGAACTGGATATGTGGTACCTTAGGCTCATAGACAAAGGATGGGAAAGGTTTGCAAGGTCCGTGAACCAGGAAAAGCCTGAGCTTAACAAGGCAGTCGCAAAGCAGCTTAGCGCATTAAGGGTCACGGAGAAGCTGATGGAGCAGGTGATACAGGGATTGAATCTCCCGTCTGACATAATGAAATGGGACAGGAAAATCCTCCTCGATATTGCGGCAGAGCTGAGGAAAGCGACAAAGCCTATAATTATAGCATGTAATAAGATAGACGTTAAGGGCGCCGGCAATAATTTTGAAATGCTCAAAAAGGAGTTTCCGGACTATATGATTGTCCCGTGCAGCGCAGAAGCTGAGCTTGCATTGAGGGAGGCAGCGAAGCACGGGCTGATAAAATACGTCCCGGGCGATGAAGATTTTGAGATTGCGCAGCCTGAAAAATTAAGCGAAAAGCAGAAGCAGGCACTGGATTTCATCAAAAAAGAGGTTCTTGGCAGGCACGGCTCTACAGGCGTCCAGGATGTCCTGAACAAGGCAGTGTTTAATCTGCTGGGATACATCGCTATTTTCCCCGGAGGGGTTGGAAAGCTGCAGGATCAGGACGGAAGGTATATCCCGGACTGCTTCTTAATGCCCCCGGACAGTACGGCGCTGGACTTTGCATACCGCCTTCATACTGATTTCGGCAAAAACTTCATAAAAGCCATAGACGCCAAAACAAAGATGCCGGTAGGCAAGGACCATAAGCTCAAGCACAGGGATGTAATGGAGATTATGGCTAAAAAATGAGTTTTAAGTAAAATCATAATTTGATATCCTGAAGCGTTTTATCGTCAATCTTCAATCCGCCTCGCCATTCATTGAGATAGATTCGAGGCGGAATTTTAATGGCAGTAAAAATTCCGCCGAGTGTAGAATTGTCGCGAAGCGACGGAATGAATTATATGCGACTTCAGAAAGCCAAATGATTATGTAAAATCCAAAGCTTTAAATAATACACATCCGTTTTAAACAGGAAAAAATTGATAAAAATTTTTATTTATGGCAAAAAAATTACCTCCTAAAGTTCTGGCAAGCTCAAATACTCAGCCTGCCAATAATTCAGCAGCCGGTGACAATGGCACAATGCCTACTTTCTGCGTTGCGACAAGCAATAAAGGCATTGCGTTCTACCATGAAGGCAGGTCATACAGGGATTTGCTGCCTAAGCTGGGCGGATGCAAGTATTCGTGGGTAAATATACAAGTTGACAATGTGGCAAGAGACGGCCCGAATGTTGCCCAAGCTCTTGGATTCTCGCCATTGCTTGTCACAAATCTCCTTAAGAAAAGGTTTTCGGGATACGATGACCACACGACAGAGCTTGGATTGCTTCTTCCGGCAGTGCATGTCATTGAATTGGATGTTATAATAAACCCCCTGATAATCTTAATGAAGGAAGATATGGTTGTTACCATACACGGCCCGAATGTCACAAGGCTTGTCAAGTTTTCAAGGTATGCAGTCACGTTCTTCAAGAAAATACCGAAGAATATCAAGAAAATCGACAAGCTTTCGCTCGTATTATTCAGGATTCTGGACGAGAACAATGAGAGGAATTTTGACGGGATAAGGGTGATACAGGAGCAGGGGGAAATCATCAGCAAATTTCTTGTGGAGCCGACAAGCAAAAGAGAAAGGCTGGGGACTGACCTGTACAAGATAAAGAGGGCTTTGATACACTACCTGGAGACATTATGGGCTTCCCTTGATGTGGCGCAGTATCTCCGCTACGGAGATGCAGAGATTTTAACGGATGACACATCCATATTGCAGAAATTCGGCATACTTGGAAGGGACCTGACAAGGCAGATATCCATCAGTGAGCAGATGTCAACGGTGCTTGCCTCCGGCCTCGAGGTGCTGCAGAGCATCTACAACAACCAGCTGACAGTCCTGAACAACAGGCTGTCTTTGCTTGCAGTATGGCTTGCCATTCTCGGAACTGCGTTTATAGTGCCAAACACAATAGCCACAGTATTTGGAACTCCCATAGGGGAGCATTTGGGATGGCAGGCCATGATTGTAATCCTGGTTCTTTCAACAATATTGTCCATCCTGCTTGCATACTGGGCAGTTAAAAAAAAGAAGATCCTGCCGCCGAGAGTGCATTGAAGTCAGGTATTGTGCTTAATTTTTGTGAAGTTATTTATTTAGTATCTCAAAAATATTTACTTGCCATTCAATTTTGCCTCATGCGGAAGCATTACAACTTTATACCATTCAAAAGCCTCTCTATTAAATGCGCCATTATTGGTAATGGCTCCCTTATCTCTCCCGGAATACAATAATATGGAGTTCATGGTAACACCGCCCAAGTCAGTGGCTAATCTAGATTCTGGGCTTTCCTTTACTTTGTAAGGGATTGCAAAACCCTGGCTGTTTACCAGTGCATAAAATTCTCTGACTCTGGGCTTTTGAGGCTCTATTGCCCTGGAATGATCAAGCCTTCCATCGGGGCTGTACCACAACAGCGTTTGCGGCTTGTCAGCAAACTTCAAATGAAGCAGTGTTCCAGAAGGGAAAAGGCCGCTTACTTCAGCGAATGCCCTTATAACATCCGCATCAAGTCTTGCAGATCTGGAAATTTTATCCATTGCCTTAAAAGGGCTTAATTCTTTTCCATCAGGGAACAAATAATCAGGAACAGCTTCAGCATACAAGCCTTCAACACCCATTAAAACGCTTTCTATCAATGAACTGATTTGGTGAATTTTACCATGGGGTCCGGAAATCGGAGCTTTAAAATCAGGCCTAAGGTCAAGAGTTAAATCTCCTATCCTGACTGAATTATAGCCCAACTTATCAGTATGCGCCAATTCAATCAATCTGTATACATTAGGGCTGCTAAAGTCTGTTCTCGATCCAAATACTCCTGCTTCCCTGACTAATCTTGCAGTATCATCAGGATGTGTCAGGACCCTCTGAATAAATTTTTCCAATGTTCTGCCTTGAATGCCCATAAGGGAAAAATCCCCCAAGTTATAAGCAATCGATGCTTCATGAAGCAAACTTGGCTGCCTTAATTCGGGATATTTCTCCCCAAGATGATAGATAGTTGCGATGCCAAGGAGCATTTTTTGGTTTAGTATGTCAAGAACCTTCCTGATATGCTGTTTTGAAGACTCATCTATTGATCTAACAGATGCCAATATTTTAGTAAGCATAATTTTGGTCAATTCAGAAGCGCTTTGGATATAAGGCTCAAGATCTCCATCGTATCTTAAATATACCTGACTTAAATCCACTACGGAACTGCCAAAGGCTTCCAATTTCTTTTTTGTGCTATCTGAAATACTTTTGGGTGTTGAGGATGTTGCCATATCTTGGTGGAATGAAACAGCTGCATCTAAACTAGTTCGAGCGACATTTTCAGCGCTTCTTGCTAAATTATCCGGACCGGAGCCGGCCATCTTTTTCTCAAGCTCAAGGTTGTTTATTATTTCAGCCACAGGCTCCAAGTTTGCATTATCATAGGGTCTGCCATGAGGATCCCTTTTAGGGACAAAATAAAGAAATACAATTTTATTCCTATAAATTTCATCAACAAGTCCTAATCTTGATTCTATTGTCTCTGGAACATTTCTGCCTTCTAAATCTCTTCGCGGGCCCTGCATGGCTATAAACCTTGAAGCAGCAGGATCGTTGATTATTTTATCCCAGACAGCCGCATCTATTTCAGCGGTTACTGCCATTTCTTGCGGGAGGGCATATCGCTCTATTCCTCCCTGCCCGCCTTTATACTCCGCGCCGTAATGGTTCCTTATTGATTCAGGATTGCCGCGTACTGGGTGAGGAAAGAAAATGTAAATCCCGGGAAAAGGATGTTCTCTATTTACAATAGTCCTATGATCAAAATTGTAGGTATCTGCAAATTGGGGCTTATGGATTCCTTCCGCGATTCTTTTTATTGTTTCACAATCTCCCACTGTGGACTTTAAGTCATATAGAGAAGGGTCAGGGTTAAATCCTTCAAATATCCTAAAAGTATTTGCTGAAACTGATGCTTTTCTAGCTAATTCCGGAGTGATAGACTTTAAATCAAGAACCGGCTTCCACATAT
>CAYVTQ010000014.1:0-29899 GCA_964454865.1 uncultured Methanosarcinales archaeon | reverse complement strand
AATCAAGAAATTCGAGCTATTTTTAAAAGTGTCAACTAATTATGAAATTGAACACTTCTGCAGTTGCAGAGCTTCTTACGGCAACAGAGCCTTTCAAATTATTATAGGCGCTGAGGATTTCATGCTTTAAATCTTCGGGAATATTGCAGGAGATTAATGATTTTCGCAGCCCTTCAGAGGCTTTTTCAAGCTCTTTGGTATTTTCAACATTCAGCTTATTTAGTTTGCTGTGGATTAATTGTTTTAAATGGGATGATTCTATGAAATGCCTATAAGCAGCAGAAGTGACCACAAAACCTTCTGGGACCGGAAATGAAGAATTATAAAGCTCGCCAAGCTGGGCTCCTTTTCCCCCTGCCAGAGCAATATCCTCTTTTCCCAACTCTTTAAACCATTTAATAAACTTCATTTTAATCCCTAAACAGCCTTTTTGTCTGCATTCCCATTTCCTTTCTTGTTTTTATCAGCCTGCTTAGATATTCCTTAAGCACAGGCTCCGGCTTATGCAGCCTGTAATAGCCTTCAACTCCCTGATAAAGGCTGCAGTCCAGTATGTCTGCATCTTTTACAAGCTCAACATAGGGATCTTTTGTATAAACATCCTTGTCGCTGTGCTGCGCTATTGCATCTGTTATTAGCTTAATCTCTTTCTCTGTAAAATCTCCTGACTCTTTCAATATTTTTCCTGCAATTACTGCGCCTTTCCTTGCGTGGTCTTTATATGTACCTTCAACGATAACGCATATGTCGTGCATAACGCAGATTATTTCCGCCAGTTCGACATCCAAGTTTCTTTTTTCAGCTAAAATCCTTCCAATCTGGCAGCAGCTGCTTGAGTGCTTTAACTCCCATGCCTTTGAGCTTTCTCTTTTCCCGTCAGGAAGTTT
This sequence comes from uncultured Methanosarcinales archaeon, assembly GCA_964454865.1. Lineage (GTDB taxonomy): Archaea > Nanobdellota > Nanobdellia > Woesearchaeales > GW2011-AR4 > JACOZO01. Next base: position 29,012 of record CAYVTQ010000014.1, on the reverse strand, counting down.
GCTTTGCATAATCATATCTACAATTTTTCTCTGTATTTTTTCTGCTCTCGAGAGATTATTGCCTTTAAAGTGATTATAGTCTTTCAGCATTTTTTACCCCGCTAAAACTGGTTCATTATTGATAAATATGCACTGCACTATATAAAAATTTCTACCCCCTTAGGAGGGTAATAAATAAGAAAGTTTTTATAATTGGCTGTTTTATCAGAGAATATGGAGTTAGAAGTATTAAAGGACATAGGGCTGACAGAAGGTGAAATCAGGGCTTACCTATCCCTCTTGGAGCTTGGCAAATCAACGGCTGGAAGCATAATTGAGAAATCCAAAATCTCACCGTCTAAAATTTATGACGTTTTAAACAGGCTTATTGAAAAAGGGCTTGTAAGCTACATGATTGAAGGAAAGGTCAAGCATTTTAAGGCTGCCGCGCCTGATAATATCCTTTACTATATAAAGAGAAAAGAAGAGGATTTGAAAAATAATAAAGATGAATTCCTGAAAATACTGCCTGAATTAAAGTCCAAGGAAAAAGAAGGGCATAAAGAGTTTAATGCGGAAATATTTCAAGGCACCAGAGGATTGATGACTGTTTTTGACATGTCTTATGAAGAATGCAGAAAAGGCGATGTGATATATGCATTTGGGTATCCCCCTTATGCAAGCCTGCAGTATAACGAATATTGGAAAGAATTTCACAGGAAATGCGACAAAAAAGGGATTTTTAGAAAGGTCATATATGACTATGAGACATGGCATATTAAAAAAAGGGAGAAAAGAAGATTATCCCAGCACAGGATCATGCCTAAAGGTATTAAAACGCCTACATGGGTGTATATTTTTAGGGATAAAGTAGCCAATATTGTCATTACGCCTGAGCAGAAAGTCTGCTTTTTGATACAGAATAAGGAAGTGGCTGAAAGCTATGTACACTACTTTGAGATATTATGGAAGAATGCACATTCAGTCAAAAATTGATAGATTGAAAGAGCATGATAAATCAATCACAACAGCGTCTTAATGTGATGCATCTTCTCAGCAATTTCTGACCCTGTTTTTGTCAATGTAAGGAGCTTTAATCTGCCCTGCTTCTCAAAATTCACCAGGCCGGACTTCTGCATTTCCTGAAGTATCTTTACAACATGGGAGTAAGTGCAGTCAATCTGCTTTGCAATAGAGGATGCATAGACTTCGCTCTTGGCATTTTTCAGCTCAATCAAAAGCATTGCCGGCTTCTCGCGGAAAAAAACGCTGAAAATATCTTTTTTTGATGAGTTGACTCTTTCTTCTGAATTTTCCATTAAACACACCCAACTAATCTTTATTTGCAGAAATATATTTTGAAGTGGTGGTGTAGTATTTAAACCTTTTGATTGAACAAACACAACAAATAAAAAACAAAATAGGTTCACGTTACTACTATGAGTGAGCAGAATTTTCTGAAAGGGGTGCTTTTTCCTTTTTCAAAGGTAAGGAATATCCAAATTGATATGATTAAGGATGTCCATTTCTCATTGCAAAATAAGAAGCATATGATATTGCATGCGCCTACCGGAATCGGAAAGACAGTTTCTGTTTTGGCGCCTTCACTTGCATATGCAATCAAAAACGAGCTGAACGTTTTTTTCCTCACTTCAAGGCACACCCAGCACAGGATCGCAGTTGAAACGCTGAGGGAAATAAAAAATACCCACAGCATTGAGTTTGGAGTGTCTGACATCATAGGAAAAAGAGGTATGTGCATACAGCCGGGGATTTCAATCATGCCGACAGGAGAGTTCCATGAGTTCTGCAAGTCATTGAGGGAAGAGGAGAAATGCGAGTTCTACACCAATGTAAGGAACAAGAACAATACACCAAGTGTGAAGGCGAAGGTTGCATTGGATGTAATAGCAAAATCAGGCCCGATGCATGTAGGCGGGTTTATTGAGATAGGGGAGAAGGAAAAGATGTGCCCTTACGAGCTTGCATTAATGAATGCAGCCGAATCTAAAGTGATTATTGCAGATTACAGCTACGTGTTCAATGACTATATAAGAGATTCTTTCATACTAAAGGCAAAAAAAGAGATTGAGAAGTCCATCATCATTGTGGATGAGGGGCATAACCTGCCTGCCAGGATGAGGGACATGATGACTTCAAGGCTTACCAGCTTCATGATTGAAATGGCGCTGAAGGAGGCTAAGAAGATGGAATACAATGAAAGCGTGCAGAACATCCAGATTGTGAACAATGCCCTTCTTGCGCTGGCTGACAAAATCAAAGAGGATGATGATATGCTTGTTGAGAAAAATGATTTTATCAGGTTGATAAGCCATTCAAAAAAATTTGAAACGCTGACTGATGAGCTTGTTTTTATAGGCGAGCAGATAAGAGACACAAAGAAGGCCAGTTTTGTGCTTGGAATCGGAAAATTCCTGGAAAATTGGCCAAACGGGGAGGAAGGGTTTGCAAGGATTGTAAGCAAGGGAAAGCACATTGCTATTTCTGTCAGGTGCCTTGACCCTTCCATTGCAACAAAAGAAGTTGTTGGAAAATCATATTCAACAATTTTAATGTCAGGCACTTTGACACCGACATCGATGTATAAAGATGTTCTTGGATTTCCTCCAGATACTTTTGAAAAAGAGTACGGAAGCCCATTTCCAAACCATAACCGGGTAGTATGCGTCATGCCAAAAACCACAACAAAATACACAAAAAGAAGTGAGGAGCAGTTCAGGCAAATCGCGAAGAGCTGCGCGGAAATAACAAATAAAGCTGACAGGTGCAGCATAATATTTTTCCCGAGCTACAGCATCATGAATGTTGTGAGGGAGCATTTCATGAGCGCTACCAACAAGACGGTATTTGCCGAAAAGCAAAAGCTGACAAAAGAGGAAAAAGAGGAATTTTTGCTGAATTTTAAGTCTTATAAGGACAAAGGCGCAGTGCTGCTTGCGGTTTCTTCAGGCTCTTTTGGGGAAGGAATTGATCTGCCCGGGATATTAAGCTGCGTTGTCGTTGCAGGACTGCCTTTGCAGAAGCCTGATCTGGAGATAAAGCAGCTGATAAAGTATTATGACAGGAAATTCGGCAGAGGGTGGGATTATGGCTATGTGCTGCCTGCCATAACAAAATGCATGCAAAATGCAGGAAGGTGCATAAGAAGCGAGACTGACAAAGGAGTTATAGTTTTCCTTGATGAGAGGTATGCTTGGCCGCAGTATTTCAGATGCTTTCCGAAGGAGTGGGAAGTGGAAGTTATAGGAGAAATCAGCAGCAGATTAAAAGATTTTTTTGGCAATTCTTCTTAGTATTAATATACTATTTCCTATACTAGTATATCAAAAAACGAAATGTTTATATAGGAGTTATACTACCAAAAATGAATGGTAATTTTGTTTGACAGGTTCAACCTGCCAGACGACATTTACGAGATTGTCTTCGCCACCAAGCAGCAGGTCATTGTGGCAAAGCTGCTTATTGAAATGATTAAGGATAATGGCGGAGAGATAACCAAGACTGAGATGTCGCTGTTCGCAACAAAATTGCATGATGGCAATTTGATAACTGATTTGATAGATGAACCTCCATTCAAAGGCAAGAAAGTCAAGGTGAGCTATAACAAAAGGCAATTTTATGACAGAATATTAACGCCCATGAAAAGCATGGGACTGATTGACTATGATTTGTATAAAAAAACATACAAGATAAGCGACAAATTCAACAAAGATATGGTTCAGATAGGACTGATGTGGGTAAAAGAAACAAGAAAACCGCCTAAATCATTGATACGCTAATGCTTACAAATTTGGCTCCCCCCTCATTCTTCCTTACCACCCCCTACGTAAGAAAGGGGAGCCAATTTTTTTCCTGCAGGGAAAAAGAGGTGATGCAGGGAATCAAAATCTGGTAAGGAATGAAAATTCTTATCAGTTTTTTATCAAAAAGGTAAAAATCTTTGGGGAAATGTTTATATATTACTTCTACAAAGAGGTATAAAATAACCAACGGGGGTGTTTTAATGAGAAAAAATATTATTTTAGTGATATTTGCTTTGTTTGTTATATTTCTTGTCAGCTGCCAGCCGCAGGTCCAGCAGCCTGCTGCCGATACAAGCCCGATTAAAATTGGGGTTATGTATCCTTTGACAGGGGACGGCGCTGCTTATGGGCTGCCTATACAAAAAGCCACACAGATTGCATTGGAAGAAATTAATGCAAAGGGCGGCGTGAATGGAAGAAAACTGGAATTTGTCTATGAGGACAGCAAGTGCAATCCAAAAGACGGCAATTCAGCTGCACAGAAGCTTGTGAATATTGATAAGGTAAAAGTCATAATTGGAGGAGTTTGCTCAGGAGAGACATTGGGCGCTGCTCCAATAACAGAAGCCGGAAAAGTCATATTAATATCGCCAAGCGCAACATCTCCTGATGTTACAAAATCAGGAGATTATGTTTTTAGGGTAGCGCCAAGCGATGCGTATGCGGGAGTTGTTGCTTCTGATTATGCCTTCAAGGACTTAAAGGCAACAAAGGCTGCTATAATCTCTGAATCGACAGATTATGCGCAGGGATTGAGAAGAGTGTTTAAGGAGAATTACGCCAAATTGGGCGGAACAATAGTTGCTGATGAAGTATATAATCCTGAAGACACTGATTTCAGGACGCAAGTGACAAAAGTCAAGGCAGCAAATCCAGATATAATTTACCTATTGCCACAGACTGTCCCAAAAGCAGTATTGCTGGTTAAACAGGTCAAAGAAGCCGGAGTCAAAACACAGCTATTGACAGCTGAAGTACTGGGCGCAAAAAGCGTAGTAAAAGAGAATGCTGACCTTATGGAAGGCTTAATTGGAATAGAGCAGAAGGTTGACGAAAAAGCTCCAAAAACTGCTACACTTCTTGCAAAATACAAGCAAGATACAGGAGAAGAAGCTCCGTTCCCGCAATATCTAGCAGGGGCTTATGATATAGTTTACCTTCTTGCCGATGCAATTGCCAAGAATGGCTATGACAGCGACAAAATAAAGGCATACTTGTATGGTGTAAAGGACTATGAAGGCGCTGTCGGAAAGATAACTCTTGATGAAAACGGAGATCCAATAATGGATTACTCTATAAAGCAGGCAAAGAAAGGAGATATGGTCACTTTAAGATAATTTCTTTCTTTTTTATTTTAATTTTATCTTTAATTGAATAATTTTATATAATATATGCCCCATAAACAAAAAATGCCTTCAATACTTCCCCAGCTCATAATTAATGGCCTGATTGCAGGCTCCATTTATGCCCTGGCTGCAGCAGGGTTCGCATTGGTGTATTATGTCTTAAAATTCCAGTATTTCTCCCATGGGGCAATAATATCAATAGGAGCCTACATGTTTTTCCTTTTTCTTAACATTATGGGGCTAAATTACGTTTTGGCAGGCATTTTGGCAATAGTGGTATCAATTATTGCTGCACTAATCACAAATTGGCTCATCTACAGGCCAATGAGAAAAAGAAAAGCGACCACTACAACCATTTTAATTGCTTCCGTGGTAGTATTGATGTTTGTGTCGTCATTGATGCTGGCACTTTTCGGCGCAAGCACAAAGACATTAAGCCTGAGCAATAGGAATATAACTTTTGATTTGGGAGTTTTTACAATAACTGCAATCCAAATCTCCATTATAATTTTGGCCCTGGCGCTGTTTTTCCTGCTTTGGGCTGTTATGAAGAAAACAAGACTTGGAAAGGCAATGCGCGCAATTGCAGACAACAAGGATGTTGCGCAGGTTGTAGGCATCAATCCTGAGAAGATCTACAATTATACATTCATAATATCAGCAGTATTGGGGGCTGTTGCCGGAATTTTGATCGGGCTTGAGCAGAATCTATATCCAAAAATGGGCGTAATCATAATAATCAAGGGTTTCATAGGCTCTGTTGTTGGCGGACTAGGCTCTGTGCCCGGCTCAATAATAGGGGGATTGTTTATTGGAATTATAGAGAATGTTGGAGTCTGGTTCTTACCAACAGGATATAAGGACGTGATTTCATTTTCCATAATGCTTCTGTTCCTGATTTTCAGGCCGCGGGGGATTTTAGGGGTGAAACTAAGAGATGATTCATGATTTTTTTATCCAGGACATTACATTCTTTTTTATTTATCTAATCATAGTCCTGTCTTTAAATCTGGCAGTAGGATTTACAGGAATGGTTAATCTGGGGCATATGGTCTTTGTAGGAGTTGGGGCTTATGTGTCTGCCATACTGACTTTAGGAGGGATGCAATGGTATTTTGCGCTTTTGCTGGCTGGGATAATTTCAGCAGCTCTCGGCATATTGATGGCTGCTGTAACCTCAAGGCTAAAAGGAGATTATTTCCAGATTGTGACTTTGGGAACCATATTTATTGCAATTGCGGTGTCAAGAAACTGGATTTCGCTGACAAGAGGGGCATTAGGGCTGCCGGGGATTCCCGACATAATAAAAAGCAATTTTTACTATATGGCGTTTGTCGGGACTGTTTCCGTGTCATTTGTTTTATTCTTCCACTGGCTTGTCAATTCAGAAACAGGAAAGATATTCCAGGCAATAAGGGATGATGAGACTGCTGCAGCAGTTCTTGGAAAAAATACCTATCTCTATAAAATTTTTTCAATGACGGTTTCAACATTTTTTGCGGGAGTTGCCGGGGGCTTGCTGGCGCATCAAATCAATTTTATTGATCCTTCAATTTTTGACCTTGAGCAGTTCATCATCATACTTTTCATGCTGATTGTCGGCGGACTGGCGTCAATCAAAGGCACAATTATCGGAACCCTGCTGCTTTTCATCATAGTTGACTCTTTGAGATTCTTGGTTGTGGCGCCTGAACTTATCGGGCCTGTCAGGCAGATGTCCCTGCTTGTAATCCTGCTTGTTGTTTTGATATTCAGGCCAAGAGGGATATTTGGGAGAGTTGATGTCTGATGCTTTCGCTGCATAGTGTGTCAAAAAGCTTTGGAGGCATCAAGGCTGTAGATGGATGCAGCTTTGAAGTGAAGAACAATACTATTACCTCGCTTATCGGGCCGAATGGGGCAGGCAAGACAACTGTTTTCAACATAATAAGCGGACTGACAAAACCTGATTATGGAAGAATAAAGTTAATGGATAAGGATATTACTAATATGCCTTCTTACAAGATTGCCCAATCAGGCATAAGCAGGACTTTCCAACTCACTAAAGTTTTCAGAAATATGACAATAAGGGATAACATGCTGATTGCAAAAAAAACTGGTGATGAGGAGATGAAGAAAGCTCTTGAGAGAGTGCATCTTCATAAATCTCTTGATACTATCGCTTCAGAGCTTTCCTACGGGCAGCAGAGATTACTGGAGATAGCACGGGCAGTCCTGAAAGAGCATAAGCTGCTGGCATTGGATGAGCCCACTGCAGGAGTAAACCCGAAAGTCAGGCATGAATTAAAAGCAATTTTAAGGGGGTTGAAGAAAAGCGGAAATACTGTGCTGCTCATTGAGCATGACATGGAATTTGTGATGGATATCAGCGATGAAGTCATTGTACTTGCCGAAGGAAAGGTGCTGAAAAAGGGGAAGCCGAAAGATATTATGAAGGACAAGGAAGTGCTGGAGGCTTATTTGGGAAAAGATGCTTAAAATAAAAAATTTGGAATCCGGCTACGGGAAGATGCAAATTATAAATGGAATAGATTTGGAAGTAGATGAAGGAGACGTAGCTGTGATAATCGGGCCAAACGGCTCAGGCAAATCTACTTTGCTAAAGGGCATATTCAACCTTGTTGACATATATAATGGCAAAATTGAATTTGATGGAAAAAATATAACGAAAATGCCTACTTATAGCCTAATAGAAATGGGAATAGGCTTTGTGCCGCAGGGTAGGCAGGTTTTTAATTCTTTAACCGTGAGAGAAAATCTTGAGATGGGCGGATTTTTGCTTAAAGACAAAAAACTGGTTGAGGAGAGAATATCCAGTGTTTTGAATGAGCATTTTCCCGAGCTTAAATCTAAAATAAATGAATATGCTTATTCGCTTTCAGGAGGGCAACAGCAGATGCTTGCTATTGGCAGGGCTTTAATGCATAAGCCTAAACTGCTGCTTTTGGACGAGCCTTCTTTGGGATTGGCTCCAAAAGTTATGAAAGAGCTGTTCAGAAAAATAAAGGAAGTCAATGAAGAAGGTATAACTATTGCAATGGTTGAGCAAAATGCAAAGCAGGCAACTGCCATAGCTAACAGGATTTTTGTCTTGGAAGACGGGAAAATTGCATTAAAAGGCGGAAAGGAGATTCTTGAAAGCGAGATGCTGCACCATATTTATCTGGGAGGGCATTAAAAATGAATTCATTGAAAAAACTTGAAGGCGAAATCAATAAAATCAAGGAAAGAAACAGAAGAGTTGAAGCTGAGAAAGCGTGGGAGATGAGCTGGGCTAGGAGGATAGCAATATTAATCCTAACCTATATTATAATTGTGATTTTCTTTGTATTTGCCGGCATACCAAAACCTTTTGCAAATGCCGCTGTTCCTGCTTTGGCATTTTTCCTGTCGACATTGTCGCTGCCATTATTAAAAAAAATATGGCTGAAATATTTTTATAGGAAAAATCAGCCATAAGCAGGCGCCGGATTCAAATATCCAAAATTTTTATTGCTATAACTGCTTTTTGACGCTGCGTATTCCTGCTTTTCCTTCTTCTTGCTCTGGAAAAGCCTGAATGCTATGTCATTGCCCACGCCAATTGCCACCCTTTTCCAGATTTCTTTCACATAGTTGATGCTTGCAAAATGTATCGGCATCAGATACATTATTTTTTTCATGCTGCCTGCGAAGTTGGGCTTTATTTCATCATAGTAGGCATCTTTTAAATATTTAAAAATCTTAAAATTAAGCAAGCCTAATGCGCTTTTTGCAATCCCTACTTTGTCCCTTAAATATGTAAATGCCTGATAGAATGCAACGTATGGGGCGAGCATGATAGGGTTGAAGGCTACTGTCTTTAGAATTTTAAGAGGGAGATTATAGTTTGGGATAAAATCAATCATTGAGTACAGCTTATGCCCCAATACACCCATTAAAGCCCCGGTGCCAGTTTCCTTGCTTAATTCATTATAACTTATTTTTTGCTTTCCTTTAATTTTTTCAATAATATATCCAGCAGCATTGCCTATTGCTGTCAGTATAGCGGATTTGCCGACTGCATAGTAACCTGCTGCAACTGCTGCTCCTGTAACTGAGGCTTTGCCCACAAATTTTCCAAGCTGCGCTGTTTCAGACTTGAGATTATTCCATGCCCTGCCGACGAAACTGTCCAGCCCGGACTGCCTTAATTCAGGCTTTTCTCCTTTTTCAGCCACCATGTCATCTATTGAATCTGCCATTTTGCATTGAATATACTATTGTTACTATTTTATAGTAAGAATAAATATATCAAATATTGCATTAAATTTTAAGCAAAAATCATAAAATTTATATATAAAATATAATAAATGCTTAAAATAATGGTAGAATTTACTAAAATTAAGCTGGACAAGACTGACAGGAAGATACTTGCCGAACTGGACAGGAACTGCAGGATTCCAACTACAAAGCTGGCAAGGATTGTAAGGAAATCAAGGCAGGCAGTGGAATACAGGATAGAGCAGCTTGTCAAAAAAGGCATTATTGTAAGCTTCAATGCTGCTTTCAATCCGCACAAGATGGGCTACAAGATTTACAAGATCTACCTCAAATTGAGGAACGTGCCTGAGGAAAAGCAGAAGCTGTTTGAATATCTCAAATCTTCAGGAATAGTGTACTGGATGGGGGAATGCTCAGGGACATGGGATTTGATTTTCGCTGTGTTCACAAAAAATGATTATGAGTTTTTTGAGATGAAGAATGAGATTATTTCAAGATTCAACAGTATAGTGATTGAAGAGCAGGGAGATATGCTGCTTGACGTGAAGCAGTACTGCAAGATGTATTTTACTGATGAAATTGTCGAGCCGACAATGTTTGCAGGCGAAATTGCCAATAATGAATTAGACGAACTTGATTACACTATTTTAGGCGAGATTGTGAATAATGCAAGGATTCATATCAACGAGCTTGCGAAGAAAGTCAACTCAACAGCAATAATAGTAAGAGGCAGATTAAAAAAATTGGAGCAGAAAGGGATTATTATTCAGTATAGAATTGGCGTTGATTTGAATAAATTAGGCCTGGAGCTTTACAAGGCTATAATAAAGCTTGACCGATATACAAAAGAAGACGAAGGAAAACTGCTTGAGTACATGTCAAAAATCCCAAATATCCATTATTTCATCAGGAACTTATGGCAGATTGAGCCTGAGCTGGTTGTGAGCAGCTATCAGGAATATTATGAGATTATAGAGAATTTGAAGAAGGAGTTTCCATATGTCATAAGGACTGTTGATTCTGTGCTTATGATAACAGATGAGTGGACGCCGGGGTTTAGGAATTTGGTGGGATTTGGCAAGATTTGAAGACTTAGCACATTTAGGCTACTCAGGAATACGCAATGTAAAAGCTGTTCCTTGTCCCATATACGGTATTTTCATTTGAATTCCTGCTCTGTCTGTTGTGCGATAGGATGTGACATAAGGCTCATTTCCTGTTCTTGTTCTGACCTCTACATGACCTCCCCTAAGCTCAGCAATTGCCTTAGCCACCTGCAATCCCAAGCCATCCTTTTCGCCACGCCTTCTTTGCTCTGTTGTAAATCCTTTAAATATCTCCGGCATTCTTTCTGGAGGGAGAGGCTTTAATTCTTCCCCATCTTTATAGCAAATGCCGCTGCCAGAGTCTGTGATTGTTATTATAATCTCTCCATGCCCTCTTTTAATCCTTAGAGAGTAATTAGTTGATGTGTTTTCAACAACTGCATGGCTTCCTACGCACTCTGGGCTTAGCATGTAACTATCTTCAAAATTACCTTCAAGTTTGCACGATATCATTTGATTTTTAGAGGCATCCTCTAATAAGTGTGACATCTGTGTAACAGGTATTCTTTCTGCAAATTTTAGGTTGCCTTTAGATGCTATGTAAGGCGCTGTAGTGCCAAACATCTTTAAAATAGTTATATAGCGGAGTATATTACTTATATTCCTATAATTAATTTCTCCGTCAAGCATCTTTAAATAATGATTATGCAACCTTACGGCAAGAGACAATTGCCCACTTCCACGATATGAATCCCCCATTTGAGAAATTCTTTTTCCTGCTTCATGAATTTTTTCAAAATGAACGCTATTCACTTTACTTGCTAAAGAGTCTAATGCTTCATTTGATTGCCCCTCATCAAGCGGGAATCTCCATCCCTTCTCGAAAATGGTGGGCAATTCCAATATTCTCTTTCCAAAATCCTCCAAAATAGCCCTTCTCAGCCTATATCCTATTAGGATATTAACAAAATGCTCCAGCACCATGCAAAATGGAATAGAAAAATGGTTTATATGTTTTTTAGAAGTCTGATTTGCATATTTAGATAGCTCTTTTGAGATAGGTATTTTCAAGAAAAGAAAAAATATTAAAGAATTAACACATTTTAAAGTATATTAAATTAGCCAGATACTTTTAAATTCTTTAGAGCATACCCAATGGATAATGATATTAAGGAATATAGATGGAGATACTGCATTTAACGATAATAATGCTGATCAATTCCCAACCTATCAGAGCCAGACCGAAATTCTGCCTTTAGGCAGCTTCATTAATCTGCTACTTCGGCTGTACGAATCAAGACCTACAATTGAATCAGAGTTTTTCAGAACTTTTAAAAATATTAGTACAGGGAATAAATTGTCCATTTCCAGCCTGCTTAATACTCTCTTAATGGAGGAGGCTAAACAAATTGTAGAGGGCTTCCACCAACAAACATTAAACCCTAACTTTATACAGCCAAATGAAGCTACGAAGCTGGAGATGGTAGTAGAGCAGTGCAGAGAATTGGCTTTCTATACCTCAGACAAAAGCCACTATGAGGGAATTTGGAGATACTTGGAAGAGCAAAATTCTCCTATTAAAAGACCTTCTGAAGTTAGTGTTCAAACAACTATAGAATCCGATCTCAATATGATTAGTCAAAAACACTTGAGGGCTAACCATACAATAACGGAATTAAAAAAATTAATAGAGCCGCCTTATGTCTCACATATTTATAATCTAAATTTGCAGGATATACATTTACTGTTTGATGATAGAATAGGCAGAATAGTCCAATCTTCTGATAATGATGTCCTAAAGGGCGCAAGAGAATCGTTGCAAAAATCTGCAATTGAGATACTGCTTGGTATTTATGCGACATACCCTCTTTTGCGGAACCTGCAGCCGGGAAAGATAAGACTTTTAGGAATGAAAGATGTAATCCCCTTTGTTGTAGAAGATCAAAATCGCGCCGGATTCTTTGCTGAATTAGTAAGAGGCTCAATTATATACCCTTTCTTCTTAGTAATAAAAAGAAACTTCCATCCTTGGGAATCTGAAGTTGAGGAAATTTTTTTGGAGACTTTACGTGATAAGGGGAAAAACGTTCCACAAGTGTATGTTAGATATGGCAGAGATTTATTCATGGAATATGTTGGGAGACATAGACTTCTTTCTTTATTTGACGACAAAGAGGCTGAAACCCTTCCACATCAGCTTAATGCGGAGTTTTTACCGATAGAAGTGCGGCAAAGAAGGCTTAGGAGCTTTAGATTAAGGACTCTTGAAGAAATTGCAAAAGCATTGTATGGAATGGTTCCAATTATCGACAAAATAGCTCGTGAATATAGGTTAAAATATCACCCCTTAAGATTTAATTGGACTATTGCTGAGCAAGTATTGGAAGAAGAATACTCAAAGATATCAGAATTTCTAAAATCAAAAGGTTATAAGTATGCAAATGCAGCAGATGAAAAAAGAGAAAGTGAGCAGAGGTATCTCTCTCTTAAGCTTTTAAGATCCTTAGAGTCGGGATTCAACTTAGATGTAGGCAATACAGGAATGTTTGATTTTATATCAAGATATTTTAACCAAAAATCGCAGGAAAGAATATTTATTTGGGAATCAAAACCTCCAAACTATTCATATGATATAGCAGAGGGCATTAAAATTAATCCCATAGTTTATGAATTTGACCTTCATTCAATAAGGCCGTCCTATATTGAGGAGACAATTGCAAGGTTTGCCACTTATCCTTCATTTTTGAGCGAGGAAGATAGGAAGAATTTTTATAGCATTGCTCAACGCCTGAGTGGAAAGCCCGAACAGGAATTCATGCTTAATGTGATGTATCTTTCTTTCTGGCGCAACCTCATCGAAGCCGCCCATAGGTATAAGGAGAATAATTATGAGCTATCATCTGGACATTTTGAAGAAGCAAGAAAATCTCTTGCCTATCTTGAAAAAAATGCCGTTCCTGCAGGCTTAATAAAACCAGAAGAAATGATAAGTGTATTCTCTTTGATGCAAAAAATAAGGGGATTATATAGCGGACATGAAGATTATTTCGCGAGCAGAAACTAGTAATTCCAAATCAAGATTAGCTTGTATATAACATACCCTTGCTTGCGTTTGAAAGCTCTTGTGCCTTCATTAAAAGTAGATTATGAAAGCCTTGTACATCTCCACTTCGAGCATAAAAACTTAGAGGAGTGTCTAGAAAAGCTCTGGAAAATGATGAAGATATTTGACGCCCGATGTCCCGTCCCCTATAGGCAACTGCATTAAGCCTTTCTAATGCTATCTCATCAGGCATCCCTCCTGACAATACAAAGATTATTGGAACTTCTTTAGGTACAGCTCTGGTATAGGTTTCTATGGTTGCTTGGGCAATAGTCCTATTAGTTATGCGCCCCCCATAGTCAAGCCCCGGCATTACCATGCTTGTCTTCAATAATGTCCTGCTTAAATCTATATTTCTGCGTGCCATTTCCTCGTATAGCATGCTCAATGCACGCAATGTAACCTCAGCAGACCTCTCAATAGTATGATTGCCTAAATTGGATATGTCAGGCTCGGGCATTGGTATCAATCCTTCCTCTTTAATAACATAGGAGAATTCTGCCTGCGCTTTCGTATTTTTCCTTAATGCCATGTCAGAGGGGAAGCCGTCTCCTACTAGGATATCAGATCTCATCTTTGCGATTTTTGCACCCAACTGCCTATATTCTGCCAGTCTACCGGCAAGAGTATCTATTCCGCATATTATTGTCTCAGGCTCCGAGCCTTTTAACGGCACTCTTCCTTCATCAGCTTTTACAATAACTTCAATTCCTCTGTCATAAAGAGTTTGTACCAGTGGAATTCCATTTTTCTCTCTCAAATAGAGTGTTGAGGGGTGCAGAATAAAAGCGCCGACAAATTGCTCTATTCCCGGAGTATGGATAATAAGCCTTCTTGTATCTAATTCTTCTTGATCAGTCCCTGCCATGCCATACTTCCTAAGACTTTCTTTCCACTTCTTAGTATCCGCATCCATGGCAAGAACTATAATGCCCGGCTTTCTAAACTTTCCAATTATCCTCGTTAGATTGTCATCCATTTTGTGTTTGCTTAAAATAACCATTAAGGCTTCTTTCATGCTGTGGAGCCAATATAGTCAATGTAGGAAGCACATCATAGATTCTTTGCGGAATATTGCATATGCACCTTATCATAGCGCTTTCATCTTTGTTTAAAGCCTTAATTTCATCGCCTTTTGCGAGCAGTTCATTTTTACCTATCATAAGCTGATCATGGACGTCTTTATCATACTTGTAAAAGACTTCATAGAATTTGTTGAAATATTTAACGACATCCTTGAATAGCCCCACGATTTCCGCTCTTACGGGCTTGCCGCTCGAAGTTCTGCGGGATGAGGCAATTTTGAATAAATCTCTCAAATCGTCGCCTATTCCCTCCAGGTACCAAAGCACAACATAATAAAAATTCTGTTTTTTTGTTTCCTTAAAATTATGTTTAGTTAATATTCTCTGGCAGTAATTAACAAGGGAATTATTTTGCTCCTCCATAATGCTTAGCTTATCAAGCTCGGCGCATCTCCCCTGCTCCATATGCTCTAATCCTGATTTTGCCATAGACAGCGTAATCAAAAAGACTCTTCTAAGCATAGGCTCAAACTCTGTGTCGGTAACACCTCTTGTAATATCCCTCACTACACATCTTTTATCGCCTTGATCTGTTATTTCAAAGCCTATGAGCAGAGGCAGCCTTTGCTGAATTGCGCTCAGCATCTTCTCATCCGGATAATTAATCTCTGTCTCATCATAACCTGCCTTGTAGATAACGTCCATGGCGCATTTTGCAGTGAGATTGCTGAATTTCTCGAAATTGACAGAATAATTTTCTTTATAGTCGGTTAATCCATTATTTGAGATGACAAGTTTTCCTAATTTCTCTTCAATTTCCAACTCATCACCCTTTTTAACGCCATACCTCTGAATCCATTTTGATGGCAATGATACGATTAATGTAGAGGGTCCATGCTGGACTACTTTCCTTTTAATATTATATCACCTTCCAACTATTTAGAGTAGTATTAAATATATATAAACCTTCCTATTATATAACTAATTACAAAAAAAGCATATATATGCTCACATATGCATAATATCAAGATTAGATATAAGTATTAGGTTATTCTAAGGTAATTAATGGAAATAGCGACCCCCAATACCAGATGCAAACATTGCATGTCTTTAATGTTAATGCTCGGAGGTGATTTTGACATCGTATGCAATGTTTGCGATTCTTCAACTTTTAGTTTAATATGGTCCGAGGAATTTGTGTACGGCAATAGGTACAAAGTAATTGAAAGTTGATTTGGAGGCGGTTAAAAATGCGGCTAATTTCAAAAATCCTTGCAAATGTAATTTTAGTCTTCCTAATTTTAATGCTGCCTTTTGCTGCAGCTCAGGAGGCTGGCACAGAAGCAAGCGCCTACGCAGTAGCTGCATACAAACTGAAGTTCAGAAAGTTTGGAGAGGCCATAGGAGATTTTTTCTTTAAGATTAAGATGGTGTTTGCTTCTGAGGACAAGACAAAAATTGAATTGTTGAGGGAAAGAAATGATGAGCTGAAGGCAAGGCAGGAATTGTGGCTTGAGACAAAAGCGCAGGCATTGGCACAGTTTAATACAACAAATATGAGCCAAGAAGAAAAGAAAGCAATATTGGAGGAAATACAAAGGGAGCATAGGGCAATAATACAAAATCACCTTGAGATTACATCTCAGATAAGAAGCATTCAGGCAGAGACAAAAGGAAACATTGCCATTGAGCAAAAAACGAATGCAATTGCAGAAACTATAGTAAAATCTAAACTAGGGCTGGGCTTGGACATAGCATCTGACACCAAAGCTGGAAATATGCTGGGGCTTATTAAAAAATTTGAAGCCAAAAAAACTTCAGCATATGGAAACAGCGATATAAATGCCCAAGGAGCAATTGAAATTGCAAAAACCCAGATGGGCATTAAGGCAACTGAGATAAGAGAAGAAAGCAAAGACGGCACTATGTTTTTTGTTGTTAGCGGAATAGAAAGCCATTCTGATGCAAATATTGCGCTTGAGAGGAATGTCGAAGTGTGGATAGAGGCGTCCACCGGAACAATTGCCTCTGTTGATGTTGAGGCACACATCGAAAGAAGAAACGACGTTAAAACTGAAGACACTGCGATTATTGAGATAGGAAAATCAAAAGAAGGCAAAGCAGATGCAACAGTAAAAACTTCAGATGGTATAAACATCGGCAGTGATCAATATGCTGAAGGAGACGGCGAAGCAGGCGGGAAAATCCTAATAATGCAGTAATTGGAGGTGGTTTAAATGAATTTAAAAAAAAATATTGGAGCGAGCGATAAAATCCGATTTTTATTGGACAAGATGATCATATATGACTTTGATGACAATATGCTTGATTTTCTTGGAAAATGAGCGTATGAAAAATGAAAACTCAAAATATTCCTGCAGCATCAATCTAATGTTTAGGGTTTTAATCGCTATGATAATCATCGCTTCAATTGTAATTATAAGTCTTAATAATAATAAAGTAGTAGGAGATACCAATTTAATAACCTCGTATGATATAGGCGGCATTCCTGTAATAGGCGGCAAACTCGCTATAAAATCAGTGCACGTTTATGCTCCGAACATAATCCTTATGACTTTTAACGATAAAAATGCAGTTTATACCAATAATATGTTATTTGCCAATGAAGGTCCGGAACTGCAGCAAGGCGTATGGGAAATATCAAGGAGCAACGGCAGCCAAATGAGGGTTTTGAATGTTTACAGGCACACTTTGCCTGCAGGCCAGCCAGATTACTCGTTGGGATTCGGGAATGCAGGCCATATCAACAATAATCTGCTTGACTTGGAGCATAATTTATTTATTGTGCTTGGAGAAAATATAGGAAATAATGAAACTTTGGATATAAAAGGTCCGAAAGGAATAAGGTTTGATTTTTCTTTTGACGATGAAATTACTGAAACTCCTATAATAAAAGTCAATCAAGCAGCGTATCATCCAAGCGCGACTGAAAGATGGGCTTATATGTCTGGATGGATGGGTGATGGTGGGGCGCTAGCCCTTGATAATTTTCCAAATCATGCTGAGATATTTCAAAAAGATGCAGTTTCTGGCGCTAAAATTCCATTAAAGTATGCCAGCTTGGAATTAAGATCCCCTTTCGATGCTGAATCTGGAGCTGCAGTTGCCCAAATAAATATTTCCTGGCTTACCCCTTCTGAATCGGCTTATTTTATAAGGATTCCCGGAGTTGGAGTTTCAATGCCTTTTTATGTAAGCGAGAAAGAGTCATATAAATCATTTTATACGACTGCAAGAGGATTATTCCACAACAGGTGGGCGGGAGATTTAAGGCCGGAATTTACTAATTGGAGCAGGCCGCAGGATTTTCATAACGTATACAAAGCTGAATCCAATGACTTTTACAGTTTTTTTCCGGAAAATGCACCAACTAATGAAAGAGTAAATTTAATAGGAGGATATCATGATGCAGGGGATTTTGACCAAAGGCCATTCCATACTATCGTTCCAATGCTGTTGATGAGAGCTTATGAAATAAGCCCTGAATTCTTCACTGACAGCCAGCTTAATATTCCTGAAAGCAATAATGGATTTCCTGACTTGCTCGACGAAGCCCTCTGGGGAATCAAGGCATGGGAGCAATTACAGGAAGAAAATGGCTGCGTAAGGCTCGGTGTTGAATCCTACAGGCACCCGTGGGGAATTTATTTTGCGGATCAGGATCCATTGCCATATTGGACTTATTCGTGCGAGCCCCGCCATACAGCCAGAGTGGCAGGGTTATTTGCCCAGGCATCAAGGCTTGTAAAGGATTACAATAATGAGCTATCTGAGAATTTAAAAGCGAGAGCTATTAGCGCATATAACTATTCTTTAATTAGCAATATAACAGGCGGACCTATGCTTTATGCTTCCGGCGAATTGTACAGGATTACAGGAGAAAGTGAATATAAGGAAAAATTTGAGAGTGTATTCAGAAGCATGGGCCAGTGGAATGGCGCTTTTGACCATTTCTCTGCAGGACTGCCATGGGGATCTTCTTATACAATAGATGTGCAGCCTGCCACTGGTGATTACTTACTTGGCTATCTACAATCAAAAGAAGTAAACGAGGAAATATATAATTTATCAAACAGGAAGTTCAGGGAATTTGCATCGGATGCAGTAAATAATCTAAAAAACAGCCATGCATACAGGAATCCAAGACCAACTGGCCAGGGCATTGACTGGGGCAAAGGGACGGCAGCGGGAGAATACTTAATTCCTATTTATTCGTTATTTTATTTTCAAAATCTTTCAAGAAATACACGCCAGGAATATTTCAATGCAATAAGCATGTCATCTGATTTTGTTCTTGGGGCAAATCCTGACGGATTTGTTTATATAACAGGGCTGGGATTTAAAAATCCAAAGCAGCCGCTGCATCTTGACTCTTTATCATTCATCAAGCAGGGCAAAGGACCGATGCCTGGAATTCCGGTTTTCGGCCCTGTGGAAAGCCTTCCGGAAGCTGAGTATTACGATCAGGTTAAAGCGGCATTTTATCCCAAATTTGAAGAGCATCCTCTAATGCTGAAATACGCTGATACAAGAGCTTCTGTCAATACAAATGAGTTTGATGTCACGGTTCAGGCCATCCATACTCAGTTGTTTTCCTTATTGGCATCATTGGGGAATAAACTTAAAACGGGCTACTTAAACAATATCCCGGTGATATCCAGAGTGCTGCTCAGCTCCGCAGATATTCTGGAAAGGAGGAACGGCACATTAATAGGCTCATGGCTGGATACTGATTTTGATGGTGATGCAATAACTGCAAGCGAAACCAAATGGTATAATGGCTCAGCAGAAGTTTTAGAATTGGCAAATTCGACTTTTTTGCCTCCGCATTATACCAATAAAAAGGAATTATGGATTTTCAGCATTCGTGTTTATGACGGGCTTAACTGGAGCAAATGGAAAAACAGCACTCAAATAAGGATAAAGAATGCCAAGCCTTCAATCGCCATTGCAAATACCCAGCTAGTTATTAGAGAAACCGAAGCGGCGGAAATACCACTGGCAGCTTTTGATATTGACAATGATACCTTGGCATTTTACATAAACAGCACATTGTTCTCTTTAGAAGATAATGCCTTAAAAT
Source organism: uncultured Methanosarcinales archaeon (assembly GCA_964454865.1). Taxonomy (GTDB): domain Archaea; phylum Nanobdellota; class Nanobdellia; order Woesearchaeales; family GW2011-AR4; genus JACOZO01. Next base: position 9,343 of record CAYVTQ010000014.1, on the reverse strand, counting down.
GGCTAACAAATATTTCCAGCGGTGATGATTATAATTTTAAGATCAGCGTCAATGATGGCGAAGACATAGATTCAATTTTGATTGGCATTAAAATAATTGATGAGAAAGATTTTGATGATGATGGAAACCCTGATTTTAAGGATGATGATGATGATAATGACGGCGTAAATGACCACGCAGATTATATTAAAGGAAGTGTCAGCTCGATAAAATCCGAAATTCCGGTTGATATGAAGATAAACGGCAAACCCGCAAATTTAAGCGGCATGCTAAACGGCACCCATAATCTTATCATAGGAAACGGCTCTGAGCCAATACTGGATTTCAACTGGACATTCAATGAAACAAATATACTAGATTTAAGCCTGATTAATATAACCTCGTTCAAGAACGGCAGCAGCGCCATAATCATTTCTGGGATAGACTTAAGCAGATTTAATTTCACAAAAACGGTGTATATAGATAAGCTCAACACAACAGCCAAAAGCGTCTGCATAAAAGATATGGAGAACATAACTCTTAGCAACTTTACGTCAAACTGCACAGGCTTGGCTGAAACATTAGCAATTTGCGACAATTCCACTAATTTTTACAGCTGCTTTGATTTTGGAAGCAGATATAAAATTACAGGATTGAAGCATTCAGGAGTTATAGAGCAATGCAGGGATAATGACGGCGATGGGTATGGAGAGGGCTGCAGCGCTGGAGCAGATTGCAATGACAACTCTGCTTCCCAAACAGTTTCCTGCAGTTCCTACAGCCCACAAAACAGCCAAAATCAGGGCGGTGGAGGCGGAAGTGGCGGTGGAAGGGGAGGCAGTAGTGGTGGAGGCGGAAGTGCAATGTTTATTTGCAATAAAGAATGGCAGTGCAGTGAATGGTCGGAATGCTTCAATGGATTGCAAAAAAGGGATTGTAATTTTGTCAAAATTATTCAGCGCACCCAGAATACTCCCTGCCAATATCCCGTAGATGCCCCTCAGATAATCAAAATATGCGTTGGCAAGGGAAAAAATGCATCGCAGAAAAATGGCACCCTAGAATTGGATATTCCATTGAATAATACTTATAAGGAAACTGAAAGGCCCAAAATTAGCAAAGCCGTTAAAAGAGAAATCCAAACTGTAACAAAACCCGCATTAGCGGGATTAATAATAACAACTTTAGCGGCATTACTAATTCTGTCATTTTTTGCATATTTTAAATTGAGAAAAAAAGCAAAAAGAAAGCTGCTGCCAAAATCAAAAAACAATAAAACAAGGTGAAAATATAGCAAAGAGCAGCTTATTGAAGGAAGCAAGGTACAAGACGGATGAAATTTCGGCTTATCTGGAAAAATTTTACGGCAACATGGACTCGTTATGCAAGGAAATTGACGGCATTTATTCGCAGCTGATAAAAGATATTAAAATTATAAGGCGCTGCATAAAGATTTTGCAAAAGAAATAAGAAAATTATTTATAGCAACTGAAATTAATTTAAACAATTTCATATAAAAAAGATGGCAAATAAACAGTATAAAAACCCTGCATCTATAGATGATTTGATTAGACGTGAGCCTAGTGAGAAGCTAAAGCTTACAAGTCTTCTTAATTATACCTCAAAATTAAAAGAAAAATCCTATTATCTTGATTTCCTTTACAGCAGTGAGATTTCAAAGCCTAAGAAATATCAGGATTATTTTTGAGCCATAGATTGGTTTTCTTCAAGATAGTCAAAAAAATTATAAATTAAAGCCCTATTGTGCCTTAAATGAAAACCCCAATCAAAGAAGAGTCAGAAAATCCTGTCCTCAACATTGTCCTTGACACATTAAGCAAGGACAAGCAGGCTCTTGTCTTTTTTAACACAAAAAAATCGGCTGAAAAGGCGGCAGAAGACATTTCCAGAAAGATAAAAAAAGAGGATTCTGCCCTGAAAGAGCTGTCAAACGAGGTTTTAAAGTCGCTTTCAAAGCCTACAAGACAGTGCGAGAGGGCTGCCTTGTGCATTGTAAAGGGAATAGCTTTCCATCATGCCGGGCTGACAAGCAAGCAGAGGAATTTGATTGAAGACAATTTCAGGAAAGGAGTTATAAAAATAATATGCTGCACTCCCACTCTTGCCTACGGGCTTGATTTGCCTGCTTACAGGGCAATCATAAAAGACCTGAGGAGATTCAGCCAGCGCGGACTGACGTGGATCCCTGTTTTGGAATATATGCAGATGTGCGGAAGGGCCGGAAGGCCGAATTATGACAGCAAAGGAGAGGCAATTGCAATTGCCACTACAAATGCTGAGAAAGAAAAAATTGTTGAAAAGTATGTTTATGGGGAGGCTGAGGAGATTTATTCCAAATTAGCAGTTGAGCCTGCGCTTAGGACTTATATCCTTTCACTGATTGCCTCTGATTTTGCCAATACAAAAAGCGGGCTGCTTGATTTCTTCAAGAAAACTTTTTATGCGCATCAATTCAAGGATTTAAGAAGGATATACGGCACGATAAATAAAATTATAGACCTGCTTGGCGAGTGGGAGCTGATTTTGCGCTCCGGAGAAGATGACTTTAAAAGCGCAGATGAGGCTGATGATGAGAGGTACAAGGCCACTTTGCTTGGGAAAAGAGTGGCTGAATTGTACGTTGACCCATTGACAGCATATTACATAATAAGCTGCCTGAGGAACTCCTCAGGGAAAAAGCTGAACGAGTTTTCTTTCCTGCAGATGATAAGCCACACTGCTGAATTAAGGCCGCTGCTTAAAGTAGGGATTAAGGAGCATGATTTTGTGCAGGAAGAGCTGCTTAGGAGGTACCAGTTTCTGCTTGAGAAAGAGCCTTCAATGTACGAGCCGGAATATGAAGATTTCCTGAATTCAATAAAAACTGCCATGGTATTCGAGGAATGGGTTAATGAAAAAGATGAAGATTACCTGCTTGAGAAATTCAATATCACACCGGGAGAATTAAGAAGCAAGATAGAGATAACCGACTGGATGCTTTATGCAACTTCAGAGCTGTGCAGGATTCTGCATTTTCAATATATCATCAAAGACATAATCAAGATAAGATTAAGGCTGAGATACGGCATTAAGGAAGAATTGCTGCCATTAGTCAGGCTGGAAGGAATCGGGAGAGCCAGGGCAAGGATGCTTTTCAGGAACAGGATAAAGGACCTGAATGATGTGAAAAATGCCGATGCCAGTGTGCTTAAGCAACTGATTGGGGAGAAAATTGCAGCCAGCATAAAAAATCAGGTGGGACAGGGAAGTGTGCTCATCGAAAAAGATGGAAAGACCAGCGGATTGAAGGACTGGGGGGAATGAGCATTTCAAGAATACCTAAGCCTCAAATAGCTCAAAGCCCCTCCCAAGGAACCAAAGAAAGTGCTTCCTCCGACTTTGGTTTTTTCCTGCCTTAACGCATTTCTTAAATCCCCGTCAAAAACTGTATATCCTGCTCCTACTTCAAAGAAGAAATGGGCATCGCTGCCGCCTGTTTTTGCGATACTTAGTTCCCTGCTTATCATGTCTGCCTTTTTGTTGTCAGAATTAAAAACCATTCTTGCATTAAAGCACTCTACTGCATCTATCTTGTTTTTTATTTCCTTCAATGGAATCCTGAATTTGTGATCTTTATTCCTAATAAAGGTTGTCCTGAAGGGGTGCGGAATTGCAATCAAGGCATTTTGCTTCCTTGCCTCATCAACGACTTTATTAAAATCAATTTCATCTATCTTTTTGCTTAAATAATACACAAGGACGTCACCGAGGTTTGTGCTTATCTCCTCCCCTACAATAACTTCAAAATTCCTGTCCTTATTCAGCTTTTTCAGCTCCAAGGCGCCCTTGATTTCGTGATGGTCTGTAACAGCTATTCCGTCAAGCCTTTTCCTTTTCGCTATTTTAAGTATTGTACAGGGATCCAGATTGCTGCATCTGGAGTAATGGGTGTGCATATGCAGGTCGTATTTCATTGATTTAGAAAATTATTTAAGCGTTATAAAGGTTTTCCTGCAAAAATGATGAATGTACCAAACACAATCACGATAATAAGAATACTCCTTATACCGTTTTTTATCGCTGTTATTCTTCTTGATTTTGAGAATGCGAATTATGCCGCTGCCTTTATTTTCCTCATGCTTGCAATTTCCGACTATATTGACGGGTATATTGCGAGAAAAAAAAAGCAGGTGACAGATGCGGGCAAGCTGCTTGATCCTATTGCCGACAAGATAATGGTCCTGAGCGCGCTGTTTTTGCTGACGGACAGGATTCCCCTATGGATTTCCATTACAATCGCCTTCCGTGAAGTATTGCTCACTGTTATAAGGATAAGAACCCTAAGGATGAATATAGTAGTGCCGGCTAATTTTCTAGGCAAATCAAAAACAGTGCTGCAGATTATAGCTATTATGCTCGTGCTGCTGGAGCTGCCTTTTGCAGGCTTATTAGTCTACCTGGCTTTGGCAATTACCATAATTTCGGGCATAGATTACATCATTAAGATAAAGAGAATGACAAAGCACGAAATAATTAACATCCCAAACGGAATAACCCTCCTGAGGCTCGTCCTTATAATCCCCTTTGTCTATTACCTGGACAAAGGGGATACTACCACTTCATTGATTTTATTTGCGGTCATAGCAGCCAGTGAAAAGCTTGACGGAATTTCTGCAAGGATGACCAACCAGACAACTGAATTTGGCAGCGGATTCGACTCATTCACAGACTGGACATTCATCATCACAATATTCTCCTATTTTGCCATAACCAATCAGATGGGCTACCTATGGATCATCCTTCTCATCATACCGGGAATTGCAAATGCCATTGTGAAGATGGCTTATGCCAAAAGAAGGAAGAAAGTGCCCATTACAATAGTCGCAAAGCTGGCAGTGGCATTCACATACCTGACTATTTTTTCCATCCTGATAAATTTCAGATATCAGCATATACTTATGGCTGCCATGATAGTCGGGCTCTATATCTCCATGGCTGTTTACCTGATAAAATACACTAGATCAGCCTCTTTATCCTGAAAGAGGATATCATCAGCACGCTTAAAACAAGATAAGAGTAAGGGTAAACAAATTTAGGCAGGTCAAGAAAAAACAAGACAGGAATCAGCAGCCCGTTCCATGTTATAGGCATTCCCTGAAATTCTCCCTTTAAGTGGGTTATGTTGTATCTTGCCAGCCTCAATATCCCGCAAAAAAGGAATATGGTAAAGGAAACTGCCGCAAGGGGAGTCTGTATCAGGCTGAAGCCAAAAACAGCAGGGGCCACTCCAAAAGAAACCGTGTCTGCCAGAGAATCCAGCTCCCTGCCAAACTCGCTTGCCTGATGCATCGCTTTCGCAAGCTTGCCGTCAAAATAGTCAGAGGCTGCGGAAAGAAGCATCATTATGCTTGCTGTCGCGTGCCAGCCCCTGATGGAAAATATTATTGCAAGAAGGCCAAAAATCACGTTGAGAAAAGTGAAAGTGTCCGCGAATTTCAGGTTAGTGAAAATCCTGAATTTTTCGATGTCTGTCTTCCTTTTTATCAGCCTGAACTCAGATTTGAACAATGCTTCTATGCCGGACGCCGCCGTTATTATCACAGTTATCCAAACCATGGCAATGTCAACTTTGAATTCCAGTATCGGGCTGACCATCAAGGTTATCAGCATAACTATCTGGAAAAGAAGGCTTATTTTGCCCAATGCAGTCGGATTAAACTCCCTTTTGGAATCACGGTGTATCAGAATTGTTCCGATGATTATTGTAAAAAAATCCCTTGCCATAAATATTATAAACACCCATAAAGGAAGGATTCCCCTGACTGACAGGATAAATGCCGCCAAATTGACAAGCAGCCTGTCGCCAAGATAATCTATGGTTGACTTGAGCAAGGAATGATTATTCCTTCTTTTTGCTATGTAGCTGTCTGCAAAGGAAATCAGCGCGGTAATCACAAAAATACCTATTGCAGTCTTGCTCTTGTGGTAAATTAATGAAAACATTACAACAAATGCGAGAATAATCCTCAAAATGCCTATTTTGAATGCGATGTTTCTTGGCTTCATATTATCTTTCCCATGATGCCCGAGCCTGCCCTGACCTTATCGCCTTTTTTTACTGCAAGATTTATCTTATTTTTTGGGATTATCAAAACTGCCAGGCTCCCAAGCGCTATCATCCCCATTTTGCCGCCTTTATTAACCTTTTCCCCTGCTCTTACATAGCATTTTATTCTTCTTGCAAGGAATCCCGCTATCTGTATCACTTTTATTTTTAGATCATTGCCTTGGATTATTATTTCGTTTTTTTCATTTTGAAAGCTCTTTTCCAGATCATAGGCTTTGTAGAATTTTCCTTTGACGTGATTTACTGATTTTATTGTTCCCCCTATTGGAGCCCTGTTGATATGAACGTCTAAGGGTGACATGAAGATTGAGATAACGCAGCATTCATCAGCAATGTCTTTAGTCAGTGTTTTTATTTTTCCCAAGAGCCCTTTGTTGATTTTTATTTTGTCTTCCTTTGTGCCAATAATGCTTATTATTGTTCCGTCTGCCGGGCTGACAATATTATTTCCCTCCGGTATTGCCCTTTTCGGGTCGCGGTAGAAGTTCAGCAAGAAGACCATAATTAGTAGTGTTATAAAGAAGATGAATATCAAAATAGCTATTAACATTGCCATAATACAAAATTATTGAATAGATTATAAATATCTTGTTATAGATTAGGCAGCGTTCAAAATGCAGGTTGCCATCATATTGCGAGGCTCTTAACCTTTTTACAGCAAGCGAAAAGGAAATTGCAATGGGAATTTTCGCCTTTTCCTTATACATAAAAAGCCGAGCCGATGGCAACCCGAGCGTCAGCGAGATTTTGAACGCTGCCTTTGCTTAATTAAGAAAAATTTAAAAATAACTTCCCGGATTCCATTTTATTGCTCTTTCATTTCTTTATTACAACATTTGCCAGCCGACAATGGCTGGAGATTTGCAGCTATCCTGTCGCTTGAATGAAATTTTTACGCTTTCTATCTTAAAAACCTTTTTAATCTATGATATATACTAATGAGTTATGTCTTACACTATTTTAGACTGCTACACGGATGAAGCTGCCGGGCTTGGAGTGCCTCCATACCTAGGAACTTATCCAAGATACATAGCAGGCTATTTGAATGAGGAAGTTCACTACATAACAATAGATGATTTAAGGTTTTACAGGAAATATAATTCTAAAATAAGAAAGACCAAGCCTTCGCAGAAAACGGATATTTTTACATATAATTTGACAGCAAATCGCGATAACATTGGCAAAATACTTAATGGCACTGACACCTTGATTGTCGTTCTTGGCGTCCATGTTCCGGGAAAATACCTTTCTGCTGTGCCTGGGACGCTGCATGAATTAACCCCATTGATTAAGGATTTGAAATGCAAAAAGATACTTACAGGGCCTGCTGTCTTTGGCACCCAATTGCAGGGCGGGAAGCTGTTTGAGAAGTTTGATGTGGGCATGTTTGATAGAATTGACCATAAATTGTACAAGTTTTCTTATGCTGACACGAAAGAGTATGCCATTAAAGGAGCAGGCATACTAAAGCAGATTCCTGATTTAAGGATGGTTGAAATTGAAACCGGGAGAGGTTGTGATATCGGGCACTGCAGCTTCTGCACGGAGCCTATAAAGAGCAGGGTGGAGTTCAGGGAGGTTGAGGACATTCTGCTTGAAGTTGAGGAATTTTATAGTTTAGGGGCGCGCTATTTTAGGTTTGGAAAGCAGACCTGCTTCTATACTCTGCCGAAAGCAATTGAATTGCTGAAAGAGACAAGGAAGAGATGCCCCGGCATTAAAGTACTGCATATTGACAATGTGAATCCTGTCAAGGTTGTGCAGGACAAAAAGAACAATGACGAGATAACTAAGGCAGTTGTAAAGTACTGCACTTCCGGGAATATAGCTGCTTTCGGGGTTGAGAGCTTTGACATGGAGGTTGTAAAACAGAACACGCTTAATACAACACCTTCTGTTGCTTATGAAGCTGTCAAAATAATAAACAAATACGGCGCAGAAAGGGGAGAAGGCGGGCTGCCGAGATTCCTGCCGGGAATAAATATAATTTTCGGGCTATTGGGGGAAACAAAAAAGACGAATGATGAGAACATCAGGTGGCTCAAAAGGATTTATGATGAGGGCCTGATGCTGAGAAGAATCAACATAAGGCAGGCTGCAATCTTTGAAGGCACAATGCTGCATGAGAAAAGCAAGGAGCATTATCTTTTCAAAAATAAAAAATATTACTGGAAATGGCGCAATGAAATCAGGCAGAAAATAGACTGGCCCATGCTGAAAAGGATCGCTCCGGCAGGAACTGTTTTTACTGACTGCTATGCTGAAATATATGACGGCAATACCACGTTTTGCAGGCAGTTCGGGACTTATCCTTTGATTGTAGGTGTTAAAGGAAGGCTGGAGTTGAAGAAGTTTTATGATTTGGAGATCACAGGGCACATGCTTAGGAGTTTGAGCGGGAGAGTGGCCGGTAAATAGGTGCTTTTTCTATTGTAAAGTTCGCATAACTTTTGTTAGGCAAGAAGTTTTTGAGCCACCCTTTACATTTCATCTATAGATGCGTTACTGCCTTCGTCTAATACGGGGTATTAAACAAAGTTTTTGCTTACTTTATCTAGAAAAGTTTTTATGTAATTAGATTCATTTACTTCCATAATGGCTAATAATAAACCAAAGCCTGAAACTCTCGACTTAATGTATAAGGAAGTTAAAGATAGGTTAGACTCTCAATTTAGCTCTATATCGGACTTGGATAAAAAAGCTATAACTACTATCGGTTTTGTAGGAATTGTAGTGGGATTGATTTTAAAATGGTCAGAAACACTACTATCAATCAAAACTAGTAAAGTGTGCCTTTACATATTATCTTTAACAAGTATAATATTATTCTTAATATCTATATTTTTTGCGTTGATTGCATTTAAAGTAAAAGGTTACAGAAGAGACCCAAATCCAGTAAAATTAGTAGAGCATTATTCTTATAAAAAGAAATATGAAGTATTAGAGCAGATAGTTGATAATTTAGCAGATTCTCACAAAGAAAATGAAGCCAATATATCCAAAAAAGGGAAAAATATTAATAGAGCCCTATTATTTTTCTTTTTAGGATTAATATCATACAGTTTTTTCATGATATTTTATACAATTTATAGGTGATGTTAATGGATGAAAATAAAGAAAAAAGTGAAATAAAGTTGGTGAAAGCTGATCCTAATTTGAAAAGCTATGAACAGCTAAGTCAAAAAGATAAGGTATTAAATCCAGATCCACGATTAAAACAAATACAGATAAGAAGTT